>QGVE01000036.1 GCA_003242675.1 Bacillota bacterium
TTCGTGTGGTGGTGTGCCCTCTCTGTGGATGTGGCGGGGGAAGGGGTGGTTTCGGGCGCTTCCCCGGTTCTCCCGGGGTGGGCCAGGGGGCGGGTAAGGGTGCAGGTTCCGCGCCATTGCTTCTGTTCGCATTTGCTGTTGGCGACCGTCCCGGGTTGCGCCGGGGGAGCGGCGGGTGTGGGCCGTCTGCGCGGTTCTCCCGGACTGAGCTGGGGAGGGGGAAGGGGAGCGCCGCTGCTTCTGTTCGCGCTCGGTGTTGGTGCCGAAGCCGTGCAGGTTCAGCCCCGTTGGTTCTGTTCGTACTCGCTGTTGGTGATGAAGGCGTGTAGGTTCAGCACCTTTGCTTCTGTTCGCAGCTGCTGTTGGTGCCCGTTCCGACTCGGGTGGCCGGCCTCGCAAAGCCGAGGAGTGGCCGTCTCCACCGGTGACACCGCCCGCGGGCAGGCAGCCTCCCCCGGCGAACGGATACAGGCCCGGCGAATGGCAAGAGGCCCATCCCGGCACAGGTCCGGTGCGGGTGCGGGCCGGGCAGCAACAGTAGGTGCGAACAGAGCGGATGGTGGGCTGACACCGGATAGCGGGGCCGGGGGGATGGGGGCGGCAACAGTTGATGCGAACAGAGCGGATAGCTGACCAGCACCTTGCCCATCGCCCACGGGGACGCCAGCAAGACAGCGCCCCAGGGCGGCGGCTCCGCGCCGCAGCCCTGGGGCGCATGTACGAACAGCGCTACTTCGTCACGCTGTCCTTGACATCCTGGAGCTCCTTCTTCACTTCGGCGATGTCCTCGCCGAGGCCGCCCTTCATCGCTTCCTTGAATCCCCGGATGGATTCGCCGAGGGACCGGGCGAGCTCCGGAAGCTTCCTGGGGCCGAAGATCAGCAGGGCCACCACCAGGATCAGGAGGAGCTCGGTGGTTCCGATTCTGCCGCCCATGGACGCGCACCCCCCCAACCGACAGCACCCGTTCCTGAGGCTAGTCTACCGCGAATCCTGCGGCTTGAACAGTTGCGGTTTGGCGCAGGCCGAGACGGCTCCTACAGGTTCAGGTGGTCTTCTTATAGGGTACACCATCGGCGGCGGGAGCAACAGCCTTGCCCACGAAGCCGGCCAGGATGAGCATCGTCAGCACGTAGGGGAACATGTTGAAGAACTGCGTGGGAATGCCGGAAATCCCCATGAGCTGGAAGATCGTGCTGAGCGACTGGGAGGCGCCGAAGAGCAGCGTGGCGCCGACCGCGCCGATCGGGTGCCACTTGCCGAAGATCATGGCCGCCAGCGCGATGAAGCCCTTGCCGGCCGACATGCCGTCGACGAAGCGGGAGAGGAGCCCGATCGAGAGCGACGCCCCCGAGAGGCCGCCCAGGACCCCCGAGAGGAGCACGCCGGCGTAGCGCATCTTGTACACGTTGATGCCCAGCGTGTCGGCCGCCAGCGGGTGCTCACCGACCGACCGGAGCCTCAGCCCCCAAGGGGTCCGGTACAGGGCCACCCAGGAGACGAAGGCCAGGAGGAAGGCGAGGTAGATCATGATGCTCAGCCCGCCGATCGTCGGCAGCGTGGCCACCTCGGGCGAGCTGCCGGCCTGACCCCAGACGCGGTTCAGCATGAACTCGGTGAAGCCCACGGCCAGGATGTTGATCGCCGTGCCGCTCACCACCTGGTCGGCGTGGTACTTGATCGAGACGATGCCGTGGATCCCCGCCATGATCATGCCGACGGCGATCGCACCCAACAGGCCGATCCAGGCGTTCCCGCTGAGGAAGGAGAAGTAGGCGCCCGCCCAGGCCCCGGTCAGCATGATGCCCTCCAGGGCAATGTTGACGACGCCGGAGCGCTCCGAGAACACGCCGCCCAGGGCCGCCAGGAGCAGCGGGGTCGTCGAGCGCACGGTGGCCAGGATGAAGGTCACGAGGATGGTGCCGAGCCCGACGCTCATGCGGCCGTCACCCCCTTCTTGGCTCTACGCCGCTGCAGGAACTCCCACAGGCCCTCCGCGGCGACGAACAAGATCACCACGGCCTGCACGATGGAGACGACCGCCTTCGGCACGCCTGCCATCGCCTGCATCGTTGGGCTGCTGGCCTGCAAGGCGCCGAACAGCAGGGCCGCCAGCACCACGCCCATCGGGTGGAGCCGGCCGACCAGGGCGACGGCGATGCCGTCAAAGCCGTAACCGGGCAGGGTCGAAGTCTCGTTGAACCGGTGGTTGAGGCCCATGGTCTGCACGGACCCCGCCATGCCGGCGATGGCGCCGGAGATCGCCATCGTGATGATCAGGGCCCGGGCTACCGAGATGCCGCCGTACTCCGCCGCGCCCGGCGAGTACCCTACGGCGCGGATCTCGTATCCCAGCCGCGTCTTGTAGAGGATGATCCACACCACCACGGCGGTAGCCAGGGCAATCCAGATGCCGGTGTGGAGCCGGGAGCCCTCGATCAGCCCCTGCTTCAGCCAGGCGGTGGGCTGAAGGTCGTAGGAGGCGGCCCGGCTGTTGTCCGGCCGCAGGTAATACTTCAGCAGCCAGTCGGCCGTGAACAGGGCGATCCAGTTCATCATGATGGAATTGATCACTTCGTGGACGCCCTTCCAGGCCTTCAGCAGGCCGATGATGCCGCCCCAGATGGCGCCGGCCAGTGCGCCGGCCCCGAGCGCGGCGATGGGGTGCAGCCACTCGAAGCCCTTCGGTGGCGTCCACCAGACGCCGACGACGACGGTGGCGATCTGCGCCATCAGGTACTGGCCCTCGACGCCGATGTTGAACAGGCCGGCCCTGTACGCGAAGGCCACCGCCAGGCCCGTGAAGATGAGGGGGGTGGTGGAGACCAGCACGTTGCCGAACATGCGGGGCTCGCCGGCGACCGCCCGGACGAACGCCTTGGCGGCCAGCGCGGGATCCTTCCCCGCGAAGACGATGCACAGGATGCCCACCAGCAGCCCGACGATCGTGGCCAGCACCGGGATGCCGATCGCCCGGAGCCCGGCCATCCATCTGGCTCGATCAGGCACTGGCGCTCCCTCCCATCATCAGCAGACCCAGGCCTTCCTCGGTGGCCTCGTGGCCCGGCACTTCGGCCACGATCTGTCCCTTGTACATCACCAGGATGCGGTCTGCCAGATTCATGATCTCGTCCAGTTCCAAGGAGACCAGCAGGATCGCCTTTCCGGCGTCGCGCTGGGCCACCAGGTTCCGGTGGATGAACTCGATGGCGCCGACGTCGAGGCCGCGGGTGGGCTGCGCCGCGATCAGCAGGTCGGGATTGCGCAGGATCTCGCGGCCGACGATCACCTTCTGCTGGTTGCCGCCGGACAGCGACCGGGCCAGGTAGTCGTGGCGGGGCGGGCGCACGTCGAACCCCTCGATGATCTTCTGCGCCCACTCCACCATCCGGCCGTAGTTCAGCCAGCCCCCCGGCGCAAACGAGCGATGGTCGCCCAGGGCGGCGTTCTCCGCCACGGTGAAGTTGAGCACCAGGCCACGCCGCTGCCGGTCCTCGGGGATGTGGCCTACGCCGGCCTCCCGGATGCGACGCGGGCTCTGGCCCGTCACGTCCTGGCCGTTGACCTTGATCGTGCCCGCGGTCGGCTTGCGCAGCCCGGTCAGGCAGGCGATCAGCTCGGACTGGCCGTTGCCGTCGACGCCGGCGATGCCGACGATCTCGCCGGCCCGCACGGTGAAGGAGACGCCCCGCACCGCCTCGACCCCCCGGTCGTTCTTGGCATGGAGGTTGTTCACCTCCAGCACCACCTTCCCGGGGTTCGCCGGCTTCTTTTCCACCCGCAGAATGACGTCGCGACCGACCATGAGGCGGGCGAGCTCGGCCTCGGTCTGGCCTGCGGCGTCCAGGGTGGCGATCTTCTTGCCCCGACGGATGACCGTCACCCGGTCAGCCAGGTGGAGCACCTCTTTCAGCTTGTGGGTGATGATGATGATCGTGTGCCCCTCGGCGACGAGCCGCTTCATGATCTTGCCCAGCTCCTCGACCTCCTGGGGCGTGAGCACCGCTGTCGGCTCGTCCAGGATCAGGAGCTCGGCGCCGCGGTACAGGGCTTTCAAGATCTCCACGCGCTGCTGCTGGCCGACCGAGATGGACTCGATGCGGTCGTCGGGGTTGACCTCGAGGCCGAACCGCCTGGACAGCTCCGCCACCTGCCGCCGGGCTTCGTTCATGTCCAGGAAGCGGTTGCGCACCACTTCCTTGCCCAGGGTGATGTTCTCAGCAACGGTGAATACCGGGATGAGCATGAAGTGCTGGTGCACCATGCCAATCCCCAGGTCGATCGCGTGCCTGGGGTTTCGGATCTGCACTTCCTTGCCCTTCCAGAAGATCCGGCCCTCGTCGGGCGTGTAGAGGCCGTAGAGGATGTTCATCAGCGTCGACTTGCCGGCCCCGTTTTCGCCCAGCAGGGCGTGGATCTCGCCCTGCCGGACCTCCAGGTCGATGTGGTCGTTGGCTACCAGCGACCCGAATCGTTTGGTGATGCCTTCGAGTCTCAGCAGCATGGCGATAGGCAAAGGGTGGGACCGGAGTCCCACCCTTTTTCCCCCTTTCTCTTCCAGGTACTCCTGTCAGCAGGGTTACAGGGTCGGGGGCGTCCAGGTGTCAGCCTCTTCGGGCGTCTCAGGGACGACCACCTTACCCTCCTTGATGGCCTCGGCCCACTTGTCGACCTCTTCCTTGGTCCCCGCCGGGATCTTGTCCCACAGGGTGCTGTCGGCGTAGCCCACGCCGTTCTCCTTCAGGCCGAGCCGCAGGACCTGGCCGCCCGGGAAGTTGCCCTCGACGGCCATCTTGATCACGTCGTAGGCGGCCACATCGACCCGCTTGATCATCGAGGTCAGCACGTTGTTCGGGGCCAGATGGTTCTGGTCGGAGTCGACGCCGATGGCGAACAGGTTCTTCTCCTTGGCCGCCTCGATCACGCCCTGGCCGGTGCCGCCGGCGGCGTGGAAGACGATGTCGGCGCCGGTGTTGAACATCGTGAGCGCGATGTCCTTGCCCTTGGCGGGATCGTCGAACGCCGCAGCGTAGACGACGTCAACCACCACGTCCGGGTTGGCGGCCTTCACGCCGGCCCGGTAGCCCGCCTCGAACCGGCCGATCACGGGGCTCTCGACGCCGCCGACGAAGCCGACGCGGCCGGTCTTGGTGGTCTTACCGGCGATGTAGCCGACCAGGAAGGAACCCTCCTGCTCCTTGAACAGCACGGAGGCGACGTTGGGCTGGTTCACGACCTCATCGATGAGGCCGAACCACTGGTCCGGGTTGTTCTTGGCCATCTCGTCGATGGAGGCCTGCATCATGAACCCGACGCCCCAGACGAGGTCAGCGCCGCCGTCGATCAGGGTCTGCAGGTTCGTGATGTAGTCCTCCTGACGCTGGGACTCGATCACGATGTGCTTGATGCCGAGATCCTTCTCCGCCTGCAGGATGCCGCGATAGGTTGCGGCGTTGAAGGAGTCGTCGTTCAGGCCGCCGACGTCGGTGGCCATGCCGACCGTGAAGTCAACCTGCTTGGAGGGCTCCTGCTGTTGCTGCTGCTCCTGCTGCTGGTTGGCGGGCGGCTGCTGGCTGGGCGTCTGATTCTGCTGCTGCTGCTGACCGCCGCAACCCGCCAGCAGAGACAGCATCAGGGCCACAACGGCAACCTTGGCGAACCCTTTGCGAGCCATGTCGATACCTCCTAGGTTTGGTGTCAGTCTCGGAGAGACTTCAGGCCCGGTCCAAATCATACCATGTTGAAACAGGCAATGCCAGCATCCAAAAGGGGGAAACGGTGGGCAATCGGGATCACACGGGAAAGGAACCCGGGCGGAACCGCCCGTATTTGTCTTTCATTACCCAATTTCGGTAGCAGGGGGCGATTCTCCTATGTGTGCCGCGACAATCTTCGTCGGTGGCAAGGTCTACACCGGCGACCCGGGCCGGCCGCCCGCGACCGCCATCGCCGTCTCCGGCGGCCGGGTGGTGGCGGTCGGCGACGAGGCGGACGTGCGAGCCCTGGAGCGGCCGGGGACACGGGTGATCGAGCTCGGCGGCCGGGCCGTGATCCCGGGTCTCACCGACGCGCACCTGCACATCCTCGGCTACGCCCTGTCGCTGGACGAGCTCGCCCTGGGCGGGGCGCGATCGGTGGCCGAGGTGCGGGACGCGGTGGCGGAGGCCGCACGGCGGCTCCCGCCGGGAACGTGGATCGTGGGCCGCGGCTGGGACCAGGACCGGCTGGCCGAGCGGCGGCTGCCCACTCGGCACGACCTGGATGAAGTATCCCCGCATCATCCCGTCTTTCTGCAGCGCACCTGCCACCACATTGCGGTGGTGAACACCGCCGCGCTGCGTGCAGCCGGCATCGGCCGGGAGACCCCGGACCCGCCCGGAGGCCGCATCGACCGCGATCCCGTGAGCGGCGAACCCACGGGCATCCTGCGGGAGAACGCACTGGAGCTGGTCGCGCGCCGCATCCCGCCCGTCACGCCGGCCCGCCGCCGCGAGCTGCTCGCCCGGGCCCTTCGGGAGGCCCTGCGCTACGGCCTCACCCAGCTGCACACCGACGACTGCCAGGTCGCCGGCGGCCTGGAGGCCGCCCGGGCGCTCTTCCAGGAGCTGGTCGGGCCGGAGGGGATCCCCATCCGGATCGTGCAGGCGATCCCGGTCGAGCGGCTCGCGGAGGCCGCGGAAGCCGGCATCCGCACCGGCGTCGGCGACGAGTGGTACCGCTGGGGCCACGTCAAGATTTACGCCGACGGCTCCCTGGGCGGCCGGACCGCGGCCCTGCTGGAGCCCTACGCCGACGACTCCTCCACCCGGGGCATGTACATCTACGAGCGGGAGGCGTTCATCGACCTGGTGGCCGAGGCGCACCGGCTGGGCAACCAGGTGGGCTGCCACGCGATCGGCGACGGGGCCGCGGCGCTCTTCCTGGACGCGGTGGCCGAGTGCCAGCGGCGCCATCCCCGCCCCGACCCCCGCCACCGGATGATCCACTGCCAGGTGCTCACGGAGCCCCTGATGGCCCGGATGGCCGGCCTGGGGGTGGTGGGGGACATCCAGCCGGTCTTCCTCAACACGGACGGCCACTGGTACATCGACCGGCTCGGCCCGGGGCGCGCCGCCACCGCCTACGCCTGGCGGTCGCTGCTGCGGCACGGCATCGCCCTGTGCGGGGGCTCCGACTGCCCGGTCGAGGCGCTCAACCCGTGGTACGGCGTGCACATCGCCGTCCACCGCCAGGACCTCTCCGGCTTCCCGGAAGGCGGCTGGTACCCCGAGCAGCGGCTGACCCCGGCCGAGGCGCTCCGGCTCTACACCGCGGGGCCGGCGTACGCCGCCTTCGAGGAGACCTTCCGCGGGCGGCTCCTTCCCGGCATGGCCGCCGACCTCGCGGTGCTGGACCGGGACCCGTTCACCTGCGATCCGGCCGAGCTGAAGGAGGTCCGGTCGACCTTGACCATGGTGGGCGGGGTCATCGCCTACGAGGAGTAGGGTTCCCTAGCCCATGGTCTCGGCCAGGTAGTGCCAGAACCGGGCCAGGGCCTTCATGCCCAGGTCGAAGTTCTCCAGGTGGAAGTGCTCGTCCGGGGCGTGGACGCACTCGTCCTCCAGGCCGAAGCCCATCAGCACGCACGGCGCGCCCAGCACCGAGCGGAAGGTGCTGACGATCGGAATGGACCCGCCCGTGCGGATGAAGCGTGCCTCGGCGCCGTAGGCCTCGCTCAGGGCCCGCATCGCCGCCCGGACGCACGGGTGGTCGATGGGCGTGATCGCCGCGGGCGTGCCGCCCATCCGCCGGATCTCCAGCTTGACACCCGGCGGGCAGTGGGCCCTCAGGTGCCGCTCGATCGCGTCCAGCACCTGCTCGGGGTCCTGGTCGGGCACGAGGCGGCAGGTGATCTTCGCACCGGCCCGGCAGGGGATGACGGTCTTGGTGCCCTCGCCCTGGAAGCCGCCGAAGATCCCGTTGATCTCCAGGGTCGGCCGGGCCCAGAGCCGCTCCAGGGCCGTGTAGCCGGGCTCGCCGGGCAGGGCGTCGACGCCGAGGTCGGCCTTCAGCTTCTCCTCGTCGAAGCCCAGGGCGGCAAAGCCCTCCCGCTCCTCCCGGGTGAGGGGCCGGACCTGGTCGTAGAAGCCCTCCACGGCAACCCCGCCCTCCGGGCGGTGCAGGGTGGCGAGCAGCTGGACCAGGGCCTGGGCCGCGTTGGGCGCAGCGCCGCCGAAGGCCCCGGAGTGCAGGTCGCCCCTGGCCCCGATCACGTGCACCTCCAGCGCCGCCAGGCCCCGGAGGGCGTAGGTGAGGGAGGGGACGCCGCGGGCGTAGAGGGCGGTGTCGGAGATGACGACGACGTCGGCCTGCAGCATCTCCTTGTGCGCCGCGATGAACCGCTCCAGGTTCGCGGAGCCGATCTCCTCCTCGCCCTCGATCAGCAGCTTGACGTTGACGGGCAGCCGGCCCTCCACGGCCAGCAGCGCCTCGATGACCTTCAGGTGCATGAAGACCTGGCCCTTGTCGTCGCTGGCGCCCCGGGCGTACAGCTTGCCGTCCCGGATCGCCGGCTCAAAGGGCGGCGTGGTCCACAGCTCCACCGGATCGACCGGCTGCACGTCGTAGTGGCCGTAGATCAGGGCCGTGGGGCCGCCCGGGTGATCCATGCGCTCGGCGTAGACCACGGGATGGCCGCCCGTCTCCATCACCTCGGCCCGGGTGAGGCCGATCCGCCGCAGCTCGGCCGCCAGCCATTCGGCGGCGCGCCGCACGTCGGACCGGTGCTCCGAGAGGGCCGAGACCGAGGGGATCCGCAGCAGCTCCATCAGCTGCTCCAGGTGCTCGTCGCGGTGCTCCTTCAGATAGGCTTCGACCCGCTGCACGCACATCACGCTCCCGTCTGTTCAGTCTGTCCCCCTGATTCTTCCACGCACGGACCCGGTCCTTCCTCTTTCCGGCCGCTCCCCGCGGGCATTGTGCGCGAATACAGAACACCCTTCCGTGTTGAAGCGTCAAATGCGCGGGAAGCGCGCACCTTCGCGGCACAAAAAGAGAAAAAGAGAGGCTCCGGTGCGCCTTCCGCGGCACAGAGGGGTGAAGACTATGCAGGAGAAGTGCGCCGATCGCTGTCCGTGTCCGGCGCGCGGGACGCTTCAGGAGCCGGAGCTGCGGCCCAAACCGGATGCCCGGGCGGAGACGGGGGCGCGCGCGGCGCGGCGGAAGGGCCGGCCGCGGGTCCGGGGGGCTGCGCTGCTTGCCTTCGTCCTCCTGGCCGGCTGTGCGAGCCCGCTGCCGCCGCCGGCGCAGGAGGAGGAATCCCGGGAGTTCTCCGTGCTCACCTACACCACCCCCGGCGATGCGACGGTGCTTCTGCCCACGCTCACGGTGGACACCGCCTCCAGTTTCGTGACGAGCTTCATCTATGACGGCCTCGCCGTCTACGACGATCAGCTGAGCCCGCATCCCGCCCTGGCCGAGTCCTGGCAGGTCGCGGATGACCGGGTCTACACGTTCCGGATCCGCAAGGGCGTCACCTTTCACGACGGGGCGCCCCTGACGGCCCACGACGTGCGCTTCACCTTCCTCACCATCGCCCACCCCGACTACCAGGGAGCCCGCTTCGGCGACTTCACGGCCATCCGCGGGTGGGAAGAGCTGGCCCGGGCTTACGCCGCGGCCGACGCCGCCGTCGCGGCCGGGACCCTCACGGCGGAGGAGGGCCGCCGGCGCAAGCTGGAGGCCTATGAGCACTTCGTGCGCACCGGCGGCCTGCAGGTGCCCGACGACTACACCTTCCGGGTCGAGGCCGCGTACCCCTTCGCGCCCCTGTTCACCCGCCTGACCGGCTACGGCATCATGCCCCGGCACCTGCTCGAGCCGTACATGTCGGATCTTCTGCACTCGCCCTACGCCACGGCGCCGGTGGGCACGGGCGCCATGCGGCTGGTCAGCTGGACGAAGAACGAGCGCATCGTGCTGGAGCGGAACCCCAACTGGTGCTGCTCCCTCTCCGGCCGGCCCGCGCAGATCGACCGCCTGGTCATCGAGATCGTCCCCGACCAGGAGGCCGCCGTCGCCGCGCTGGCCCGCGGCGAGACCGACGTGGCGGACGTGCCGCCGGAGATGGCCGACCGCTTCCGGTCCGAGGTTCCGGACGTCAACCTGTACCACTACACCACGTTCGCCTACACCTTCCTGGGGTACAACCTGAACCACCCGGTGTACGGCGATGTCCGGGTGCGGCGGGCGATCACCCACGCCCTGGACCGGGAGGCGATGGTGGCCGAGCTGCTGGGCGGCCACGGCCAGGTGGCCCACAGCCATGCCTCGCCGGCCCGGTGGGACTACAACCCGGACGTGCCGGTCGTGCCCTACGACCCGGCCGAGGCCGCGCGGCTCCTGGAGGAGGCCGGCTGGCTCCCCGGGCCCGACGGGCTCCGCTACAAGGACGGCCAGCCCTTCGTCATGCGCCTGGCCGTGAACGAGGAGAGCCTGCTGCGGCGGCAGGCCGCCCTCTTCATCCAGAAGGCGCTGGAGCCGCTGGGCATCCGGGTGGAGATCGAGCGGATGGACTGGGATGCGTTCCTCGCGCACATCAGCCGCGGCGCCAAGGAGCCCTACCTGCTCGGGTGGAGCCTCGGCTTCGACCCGGACCCCCACTCCATCTTCCATTCCCGGGGCGGCTTTCACGCCATCACCGGCCTCTCGGACCCGGAGATCGACCGGCTGATCGAAGCGGGGCGGTCCACCACCGACCAGGCCCGCCGCAAGGAGATCTACGGCCGGCTCCAGGTGGCCCTGGCGGAGCGGCAGGTCTACACCTGGCTCTTTGCCCAGGACACGGTGGTGGGCGTCAACAAGCGGGTCCGGGGCGTGCGCCACGGCTCGCCGCGCGGGCTCTTCTGGAACTGGGAGGAGTGGACGGTCGAGCCGTAGGCGGCCCGTTAATTCCGCCGGCGCCGGCGAAGAATAGGAAGGCAGGATCAACCCGGCCCGGGAGGGTGGTGCATGCCGCGGCGGTGGCGGGTGAAGCGGATGGGGGGCGGTTCGCGGGAATCCCCGACCGGCGACACGCTGGCGGGCCTGGTGGAGCGGCTGGCGGTCGCGCTGGAGCGGTCGAACGTGCTGGACTACACCGTGCTGCTGCAGCGCCCCTGGCGGATGGTGTGGCTCAACTTCGTGGGCGGGATGGCCCGCGGGCTCGGGATCGGCCTCGGTTTCACGGTGCTCACTGCGATCCTGCTCTATGCCCTCCGCGGCCTGATGGTGGCCAACCTGCCGGTCATTGGCGATCTCATCGCCACCATCGTGCGGCTGGTCGAGCAGCGGCTGCGCCCGTAAGAGCGACATGACCCGGGCAGACTAGCCCCGAGAGGGGGCAGAGCCTGCATGGAGATCGAGGCACTGAGGCAGATGCTGCTGGAGGAGCGCGCAGCGTACCAGCGCCAGGTGGCGATGATCGAGGAGACCAGCCTCGGCACGTCCCAGCGTGAGCTGCTGCAGGAGGACAGCATGGTCGACAACCACCCCGCCGACCTGGGCACCGAGACCTTCGAGCGGTCCAAGGACGTGGGGCTGCGGAGACTGCTCTTGCGCCGCATTCACGAGATCGACGACGCCCTGGAGCGCATGGCCGCGGGCACCTACGGGATCTGCGAGGAGTGCGGCCAGCCCATCGACCCGGAGCGGCTGAAGGCGTTCCCCAGCGCCACCACGTGCATCGCCTGCCAGGAGCGGCGCGAGGCCCGTCCGGACCGGCTCGTTCGCCCGGTCGAGGAACGGGTCACCAGCCCTCCCTTCGGCCGCAGCTTCCGCGACCGGTCGGGCGACCCCGGCTACGACGGCGAGGACGCCTGGCAGGAGGTGGGCCAGTACGGCACCTCCGAAACCCCGCAGGACGTCCCCGGGGCGGTTTCGTTTGCGGACATGTACCACTCCGACGAGGACGTCTACACCGTCGTCGAACCCATGGATGCCCTGGTGGATGAGGACGGCGAGCCGCTGGAGCGGGATGACCGCGAGGGGTAGGGCCGCCGGGGAGGGCATCGGGGCTGGCCAGGGCTGCGTCCCCCGGGCGCAGCCCTGGCCGCGCGGGGTGAAGAAGACGGCGGTGGACCGGTGGTACAGGGAGCTGGGGGCGCCGCGCGCCCTCATCCGCCCGTACCTGGACGGAGAGGTCTCGTGGGAGGAGTTCCGCGCAGCCGTCTGGGAAGCGCTCCACACCCCCGCCGCCCAGGAGGCGCTGAAGGAGCTCGCCGAGGAGATCCGGCGGGGGCGCAGGGTCACCCTCCTGACCAGCGTGCGCGACATGGCGAAGACGCATCTGGAGATCATCGCCGATGCGCTCAGGGAGTGCATGGAGGGGAACACGGAGTAGCGTCGGCAAGGCGCAGCGGCTCCTTGGCACCGCGAACCAGCCTGTGGTAGACTGGGACAGGTGAATGGGGGGCTGTCGACCTTGCTCAGCATCGTCCTGGCCGTAATCGCCGTGGCGGTCGACCAGCTGACCAAGTGGCTGGTGGCGACCCGCATGGCCCTGTTCAGCGAGATCGAGATCATCCCCGGTTTCTTCTCGCTGCAGTACGTGGAGAACACCGGCGCGGCGTTCGGCATGCTCCGAAACGCGCGCTGGTTCCTGGTGGCCGTGGCTGCGGCGGCCGTGGCGGGCATCCTCTTCTTCCTCAGGCAGCCCGAGTCGCGCCACCCGCTGCTGCGCGTCGCCCTGGGGCTCGTGATGGGCGGTGCCCTGGGCAACATGTTCGATCGCATCGCCACGGGCCGTGTGACGGACTTCCTCCTCTTCTACTGGCGCGACTACCATTTCCCGAACTTTAATGTCGCCGACATCTGCGTCACCATCGGTGTCGGGCTCCTGTTCCTGCACCTGGTGCTGGTGGAGAGGAAGGGGACGGCGTGAGGGAATATCGCATCACGGTTGAGGAGAGCCACCCCCGCGTCGACGTCTTTCTGGCCGGGCGGGCGGAGCTCGGGCTGTCCCGGTCCCGCATCCGGGCCCTGATTGACGAGGGGTACGTCACCCTGAACGGTTCCGTGCCCAAGCCCGGGCAGGCCGTGAACCCCGGGGACGTGATCGTCGTGCAGGTCCCGGACCCCGAACCGGTGCAGCTGGTGCCGGAGCCCATCCCGCTGGACATCGTCTACGAGGACGAGGACGTCGTCGTGGTCAACAAGCCGCGCGGGCTGGTCGTCCACCCGGCTGCGGGGCACTGGACCGGCACGCTGGTGCACGCCCTCTTGGAGAAGGTGGATGATCTGGAGGGCATCGGGGGAGAGCTGCGCCCGGGGATCGTCCACCGGCTGGACAAGGACACCACCGGCCTGCTCGTGGTCGCCAAGAGCGAGCGCGCCATGGCGAGCCTGCAGGAGCAGATCCGGGAGCACCTCGTCCAGCGGGTCTACTGGGCCCTGGTGCACGGCAACAACATGCCGGATACGGGGCGGATCGAGGCCCCCATCGGCCGCCACCCGCGGGACCGCAAGCGCATGGCGGTCAACGCCAGGACCGGCCGCGACGCCGTCACCTACTTCCGCGTGCTGGAGCGCTACCGGGGCTACGCGCTGCTGGAGTGCCGGCTGGAGACGGGGCGTACCCACCAGATCCGGGTGCACCTGTCGTTCATCGGCCATCCGGTCGTCGGCGACCCGCTTTACGGTCCGCGCAAGCCGGCCCTGGGCATGCCGCCGCAGGCCCTGCACGCCCGGCAGCTCTGCTTCCGGCACCCGGCCACCGGCGAGTGGATGGAGTTCACCGTCGACCCGCCGGCCGACATGATGGCCGTGATCCAGCGGCTGCGGGAGGAGGCGTGAGGCCGTGGAGCAGAACTTCGCCGACCGGCTCTGCGCCGCCGTGAAGCGGCGCCGCTCCCACGCCGTGGTCGGGATCGATCCCGTGCTGGACCGCATCCCGGAGTTTATCCGGCGGGAGGCGGCGGCCCAGTACGGGAAGACGGCCCGGGGCGCGGCCGCGGCTCTGCTGGCCTTCAGCCGGCTGGTGATCGACGCGGTCGCTGACCAGGTGGCCCTGGTGAAGCCCCAGTCGGCCTTTTTCGAGATGTACGGCCAGTGGGGCGTCGCCGCGTTCTGGGAGACCGTCCGCTACGCCCGCAGCCAGGGGCTCCTGACCATCGCCGACGCCAAGCGGGGCGACATCGGCTCCACCGCGGCGGGGTACGCCGCCGCTTTTTTCGGCCACCCGAACCCCCTGGAGACCTGGGAAGATCCCGACCAGTGGGCGGACGCCCTCACCGTGAACCCCTACCTGGGCAGCGACGGGCTTGTGCCCTTCGTTCGCCGGGCGGAGGCGCGGGGCACCGGGGTGTTCGTCCTGGTAAAGACCTCGAACCCCTCTGCCGGCGAGCTGCAGGACCAGCCGCTCTTCTCCGGCGAGACCCTGGCCGAGCAGGTGGCGAAGCTGGTCGATTCGCTGGGCGAGGGGCTGGTGGGCCGGTCGGGCTACTCGTCCGTGGGCGCCGTGGTGGGGGCGACCTACCCGGATGACCTGAGGCGCTACCGCGCCGCGATGCCCCGGGCGATTCTCCTGGTGCCGGGCTACGGCGCCCAGGGCGGTACGGCGGCGGACGTGGTCGGGGCCTTCAACCCGGACGGGATGGGCGCGGTGATCAGCGCCTCCCGCTCCGTGATCTACGCGTACCCGGGAACGGATCCCTCCCCGGCAGAGGCGGCCGCGGCGATCGCCGGCGCCGCGGAGGCGATGAACCGCGCGCTCAACGCGGCCCTCCGGGAGGCAGGCAAGCTGGCCTGGTAATACCCCCATTCGTCGTGCCCATCGGACGCGGAAAACTGAGGAGGATGACCGACATGGCTCTGTTTACGCTGAAGGAAGTGCTCGCCCGGGCCGAGGCCGGGGGCTACGCCGTCCCTGCGATCAACGTGCACTCGCTGGAGATCCTGCCGGCGGTGCTGGAGGTGGCCGCGGAAGAGCGGTCGCCCATCATCCTGCAGTTCACCGAGGGTACCCTGAAGTTCTGCGGCTACGACAACGTGCGCGTCCTGGCCGGCCACCTGGCCCGGGTGGCCCCGGTGCCGGTCGTGCTGCACCAGGATCACGGCGCCTCGTATGAGGTGGCGGTCCGGGCGATCCAGGCCGGGTTCTCGTCGGTCATGATCGACGCCTCCCGCCTGCCGCTGGAGGAGAACATCGCGCTCACCCGCAAGGTGGTGGAGCTCGCCCACGCCTGCGGCGTGTCCGTGGAGGCCGAGCTGGGCCGGGTGCCGGGCCAGGAGGAGGAACTCAGCGTCACCGAAGCCGAGGCGACCTACACCGATCCGACCGAGGCCGCCCGGTTCGTCGCCGAGACCGGGGTGGACGCCCTGGCCGTGGCGGTGGGCACCGCGCACGGGTTTTACAAGGGCGAACCCAAGCTCGCCCACGACCGCATCGCGGCCATCCGGGAGGCGGTGCGGATCCCGCTGGTGCTCCACGGCGGGTCCGGCGTCCCCGACGCCGAGGTGCAGCGGGCGATCCGGATGGGCGTCCGGAAGGTGAACGTCTCCACCGAGGGCAAGTACGCCTGGGCGCAGGCCCTGCGGCAGGCCCTGGCCGAGCGCCCCGACGAGTACGATCCGCGGCACATCCTCACTCCGGCGCTGAAGGCCGTGAAGGAGATCGTGCGGGCCAAGATCCGCATGGTGGGGTCGAACGGGAGGGCGTGAGCGCCGTCCATGGAACCGTACGTGCTGACCGTCGCCCTGAACGCCTCCGTCGACGTGGCGTACACCGTCCCGGGCTTTGCCGCGGGGAAGATCAACCGCGCCCGGGAGGTGCGGCGGGTCGCGGGCGGGAAGACCAACAACGTGGCCCGGGTGCTCCGCCGCCTGGGCGCCCGGGTCGTCGCGACGGGCTTCGCCGGCGGCAGCGCCGGCCAGTTCATCGTGCGCGACCTGGAGCGCTGGGGCGTGGTCCCCGACTACGTGCAGGTGGAGGGCGAGAGCCGGAGCTGCTTCACCATCACCGACCCGGAAACCGGCGCCGTGACCGAGCTGCGGGAGCCGGGGCCCGAGGTGACGGCGGAGGACGTGGCCCGGTTCCGGGAGCACTACGCGCGGCTGCTGGACGGGGCGGCCCTGGTGGTCATCTCCGGCTCGGTGCCGCCCGGCGTGGAGCCGGGGATTTACCGGGATCTGATCGCCCGGGCCCGCCCGCGGGGGGTGCGGGTCCTGCTGGACAGCAGCGGAGCCCCCCTGCGCCTGGCCCTGGAGGCCCGGCCGTTCCTGGTGAAGCCCAACCAGGCGGAGCTGGCCGAGTGGGCGGGCGAAGCGCTCCGGTCGGAGGCCGAGGTCCTCGTGGCCGCCCGCCGCATGCGGGAGGCGGGGGCCGAGTGGGTGCTCGTCTCCCGGGGGGCGGACGGGGCGCTGCTGGTCGGCCCGGACGAGGGGGGACGGGCGGGTGCCGCCTGGCGGGCCGTGCCGCCGGCGATCCGGCCGGTCAACCCGGTGGGATCGGGCGACTCGGCCGTGGCCGGCCTCGCGTACGGGCTGCTCCAGGGGCTCGGGCCGGAGGAGCTGGTGCGGCTGGCCGTGGCCTGCGGCACCGCCAACGCCCTGACCCGCGGCGTGGCCGAGGTGGATCCGGCCGACGTCGAGCGGCTGAAGAAGGAGATCCGGGTCGAGCGGATCTGAGTGATTCGGGTGTACAAGAAAGCGCGGCTCCCCTCAGGTCGGGGGCCGCGCTTTGTGTTTCTTGTGTTGGCGTCAGTCCAGGGCCCAGCGAAGCGGATTGCCCTTCAGCGAGATCTGCCCGACCTGCCCGTGCTCCGTCCTCACCCACAGGTACGGGCCCTGCTCGGACCAGCCCAGGGCGGACAGGTCGGGCCGGGGGCGGTGGGCGGTGAGCGTCGCCCGGGCAAACCGGCGCTTGCCGGGTCTGCCGGCGCCGCCCGAACCGAGTGTGCCACTGCGGGCATTGGCCCTTGATTTCGCCCGACCCCGGTGGTATCCTCATCGGAGGACATGCTACTTTAACCCAGTCCCGTGAGGCTGGTAAGGAGCACCATACTGCACGGCAGCCCCCGGCGCGGCCGCGCCGCGCGCGGGCGCAGCGTGAGCGAGCAGACCTCCTTGCCGGTTGCGGGCAAGGAGTTTTTTCATGCCCACGAGGAGGTGGCTTCGGTGACCAAGCCCAAGCCCAAGGCGATCCTGATGGACGCGAGCCAGATGCGGCGCGCGCTTTCCCGCATCGCCCACGAGATCATCGAGCGGAACAAGGGGACCGAGAACGTGGCCCTGGTGGGCATCCGCACCCGGGGGATCCCCCTGGCGCAGCGGCTGGCCCAGCGGCTGAAGGACTTCGAAGGGCGCGACGTGCCCGTCGGCACCCTGGACATCACCCTGTACCGCGACGACCTCACCGAGTTGAGCACGCTGCCGGTCGTCCACAAGAGCGAGGTCAACTTCGCGCTGCCCGGAAAGGTCGTGGTGCTGGTGGACGACGTGATCTACACCGGCCGCACGGCCCGGGCGGCGCTGGACGCGCTCTTGGACATCGGCCGGCCGTCCGCCATCCAGCTGGCGGTCCTGGTGGACCGGGGTCACCGGGAGCTGCCGATCCGCCCGGACTACGTCGGCAAGAACGTGCCCACGTCCAAGCGCGAGCGCGTCGAGGTCAACGTGGTCGAGGTGGACGGCGAGGACTACGTCGCCCTCTACGACATCGAGTAGGGCCGGGCGAAAAAGCCGCGGCCCGGAGGGCCGGCCTGCACGGAGGAGGATGAGGATGCCCAGGCTGAAGCGGAAGGACATCCTGGGGCTCCGGGAGATGACGGTCGAGGAGATCGACCTCATCCTGGACACGGCGGAGACCCTGAAGGACCTGGCCAGGCGGCCGATCAAGAAGGTGCCCACGCTCCGGGGCAAGGCGGTCGCCACGCTGTTCTACGAGCCCTCCACCCGCACGGCCAAGTCGTTCGAGCTGGCGGGCAAGTATCTGGGGGCGGACGTGATAAATGTCGCCGCGTCCGCCAGCTCGGTCCAGAAGGGCGAGACCCTGAAGGATACGGCCCGCAACCTGGAGGCCATGGGGGTCGACGCCGTCGTGCTGCGCCACAGCATGGGCGGCGCGCCGCACCTGCTCGCCCGCGCCTTGCGGGCGTCGGTGATCAACGCCGGGGATGGGCTGCACGAGCACCCGACGCAGGCGCTCCTGGACATGCTCACCATCCGGCAGAAGAAGGGCCGCCTGGGCGGGCTGAAGGTCGCCATCGTCGGCGACTCGTACCACAGCCGGGTCGCCCGGTCGAACATCTTCGGCCTGACCAAGTACGGCGCAGAGGTCTGGCTGGCCGGCCCGTCCACGCTGCTCGCGCACGGCTTCGAAGCGTACGGCGTGCGCACCACCACGCGGGTGGAGGAGGCCCTGGAGGGGGCCGATGTGGTGATCGTCCTCCGGCTCCAGCTCGAACGGCAGCAGAAGGGGCTCTTCCCCACCGTGGCCGAGTACCACAAGTTCTGGGGCGTCACCCCGGAGCGGCTGCGGCTGGCGAAGCCCGACGTGCTCGTGATGCACCCGGGGCCCTTGAACCGGGGAGTCGAGATCAGCACGGCGGTGGCGGACGGCCCCCAGTCGGTCATCCTCGAGCAGGTGACCAACGGCGTGGCGGTCCGCATGGCCCTGCTCTATCTCCTGCTGGGAGGGGGGGAGGCGGCGTGAGCAGCCTGCTCATCCGCGGCGGCCGCCTGCTGGACCCCGCGAACGGGGTGGACCGGGTGGCGGACCTGCTGGTGGCGGACGGCCGGATCCAGGCCATCGGCGAAGGGCTGCCGGCCCCGGCGGGTGCAAGGGTGATCGATGCCGCCGGCAAGGTGGTCGCGCCCGGCTTCATCGACGTGCACGTGCACCTGCGCGTCCCGGGCCAGGAATATAAGGAAGACATGCGCACCGGCACGGCGGCCGCGGTGCGGGGCGGATTCGTCGGGATCGTCTGCATGCCCAACACCCGCCCGGTCATCGACAGCGCGCCGCTGGTCGCGCACGTGCTGGACCTGGCGGCCCGGGAGGGGCTCTGCCGGGTCTGGCCCGCGGGGGCGATCACCAAGGGGTCGGCGGGCGAGGAGCTGGCCGAGATCGGCGAGATGGTCCATGCGGGCGCGGTGGCCATCACCGACGACGGCCGCCCCGTGGACCGGGCGGAGACGATGCGCCAGGCGATGATCTACGCCCGCCAGTTCGACCTGCTGGTGATGGACCACTGCGAGGACCGGTCGCTCTCGGCCGGCGGCGTCATGCACGAGGGGCGGGTGTCGTCCCTGCTGGGGCTGAAGGGGATTCCCGCCGCCGCCGAGGAAGTGCACGTCGCCCGGGACATCCTGCTCGCGCTGGAGACCGGCGCCCGGGTCCACCTGCAGCACCTCTCCAGCCGCCGCTCGGTGGAACTGGTGCGCTGGGGCAAGAGGATGGGCGCCCGGGTGACCGCGGAGGCGACGCCGCACCACTTCACGCTCACCGACCAGGCCGTGGCGGACATGGCCTACTCCACCAACACGAAGATGAACCCGCCGCTCCGGGAGGAGGCCGACCGGCAGGCGATCCTGGAGGGGCTGGCCGACGGCACCATCGACGTGATCGCCACCGACCACGCCCCGCACCACGTGGATGAGAAGGACGTGGAGTACCCGCTGGCCGCCTTCGGCATCACCGGACTGGAGACGGCGGTGGGCCTGGCCCTGGACCGGCTCGTGCGCACCGGGCTGATCAGCCTGGAGCAGCTGATCCTGATGATGTCCACCCGCCCGGCCCGGCTCATCAACCGGACCCCGCCTGCCCTCACGGTCGGGGCCGAGGCCGACATCACGGTGCTGGACCTCAGCCGCACCTGGACCGTCACCGCGGAGCAGATGGTTTCCAAGTCCCGGAACTCGCCCTTCATCGGCTGGACCCTCACCGGCGCCCCGTACGCGACCGTGGTGGGCGGCAAGCTGCGGATGCTGGAGATGCGGGTGATCACGGAATGAGGCCGTCTGACAAGGTGCCGCCGGACGCGGGTCCCGCGTGGCAGGGACTGCGGCAAGCGCAGGTCCGGGCAGCATGGGTCCGGGAGCGCGCGAAGGTGGTCGCCCACGAGGGCGACGGGGAGATCTACAAGCTCACGCTCCTCGCCCCGGAGATCGCCCGGCGGGCGCTGCCCGGGCAGTTCGTGCAGGTCCATCCCGTGCCGGTGCGCCTCGCCGGGCAGCCCGGGGGGGCCGTGCAGCCGTTCCGGGGGTTTCCCGGCGTCCCGGCGATCGGCCCCCTGCTGCGCAGGCCGCTCTCCCTCTGCGAGATCCGGCCCGACGCGGGCGAGATCAGCCTGATCTACCGGGTGGTGGGCCGCGGAACCCGCGCGCTGGCGGCGGTCCCGGCGGGCAGCGAGCTCGACCTGCTCGGCCCCCTGGGCCGCTCCTTCCCCGACCCGCGGGCCGGGCGGGGCCGGCTGCTCCTGATCGGCGGCGGCCTGGGCATCCCCCCGATGGGGGCCGCCCCCCCCCGGGCGGCGCGGGCCGGAACCCCGGCCGTGGGGATCCCCGGCCCCCGCACGGCCCCGCCCCTGGCCGGGGGCGG
>QGVE01000169.1 GCA_003242675.1 Bacillota bacterium
AGCTGCACCTCAGCAGCCTGGTGCGCCGGCTGAACCTGGTGGAGCGAATCGGCGGGAAGGGGCTGGCCGACCTGGAGCGGGCCCTCCCGCCCGTCGCCTCGCCGGCGCAGCGGGCGGCCCGCAAGCGGGTATACCCCGCCGTCGGGACCCGCCGGTACCGGGTGGCCTTCTTCCTGGGCTGCATTTCCGACATCGTGTTCTTTGAAACCAACCAGAGCGCGATCGACGTGCTCACCCGGCTGGGCTGCGAGGTCGTGCTGCCCGCGGGCCAGGGCTGCTGCGGAGCGGTGCACGCCCACGCCGGCGAGCACGCGCTGGCCGTCGAGCAGGCGAAGCGGAACATCGCCGCCTTCGAGGCGAGCGGCTGCGACTTCATCGTGAGCACGGCCGGCGGCTGCGGGGCGGCCCTGCGGGAGTACGACAAGCTGCTGGCCGGCGACCCCGAGTGGGCCGGCCGGGCCCGGGCCTTCGCTTCCCGCTGCCGCGACTTCTCCGAGCTGGTCGAGCAGCTGGGGCCCATCCCGATGGGGGACATGACGGGCACCTACACGTTCCAGGACTCCTGCCACCTGCGCAACGTGCAGAAGGTGGCCGCCGCGCCCCGCAACCTGCTGAAGTCGATGCCCGGCGCCCGGTTCGTCGAGCTGCCGGAGGCGGACCGCTGCTGCGGCGCCGCGGGCACGTACATGATCACCCAGGCCCCGCTCTCCGACCGGATCCTCGACGACAAGTGCGCGAAAGTCGCCGAGACGGGCGCCACCACCCTCGTGGTGGCCAACCCGCCCTGCCACCTGCAGATGCTGGAGGGGATCCGGCGCGCCGGCCTCGCCGGCCGGGTGCGGGTGCGCCACATCGCCGACGTCATCGCCGAGGCGATGCGGAAGGCCGAGCCCGCCGGCGAAAAGGCGTGACTCGGCCCGACGACGATGCAAAGGGCGGTTCCGCCTTGCCTGGCGGAACCGCCCTCATTGCGCCCACAGACCAGACGGGTGAAACCCGGGGAACCCTGTTCCCGAATAGGCAGCGGCTGCCCCTGCCCTACTCCCCTGGTCCGGGCTGCGCCTCCTCATCGGACTGCAGCTCGGGCAGCGGCTTGCGCCCCATCATCCCTTCGTGCAGTCCGTGGTACCACCGCACCTCGGGCTCGCCCGGCCGCCAGCAGAGCAGCACTTCCTGGCCGTTGATGATCGCCGGGAAGTCGACCAGGTAGCCGCCCTTCAGCTCGCCGCCCAGCTCCCGGATCCGCTCGCACTGGCCGCGGGAGAGGATCCGGAGGAAGTCCAACTCCGCCTCCTCCTTCAGGAAGGTGTCGGTGTCGACCGGGTCCCCCCGCCGCCTGGCCTCCAGCTTGCGCTGCCTGAGACGCCAGTCCTTCTCCTGGATCTCGGCGTCCAGGCGCCGGAGGTAGGCGATGATGCGCTCCAGTTCCGGAATGAGCCGGTTGACTTCACCCGGCGTGAAGTAGCGGGTTCCCATAACAACCCCACCGCCCCTCGGCCCGTGCGCGCGCTCTGTTTACCCGCATTATACGGACTCCGGAAGGCTCACGTCAAACCCCGGCGCGCTCCCTTCCCGGCAATGATCCCTTCAAGCGGCAGTACCAGTCGCCGCGGACGGGCCGTCCAAAGAGGGGTGGGCCCCGGCGGTCCGCCCCCATCGCGCCCCGGCAGGCTGCGAAGTCCTCAGACGGAAAGGCGGTGACCACGGTTGCCCGTGGACAAGGCAAAGATCGAACAGGCGGTCCGCATGATCCTGGAAGCGGTGGGCGAGGACCCGGACCGCGAAGGACTGCTGGAGACGCCGCGGCGAGTGGCCGACTTCTACGAGGAGGTATTCGCCGGGCTCCACCGGGACCCGGCTGAGCGGCTGACCGCCATCTTCAACGTGGATCACGAGGAGATGGTCATCGTCCGGGACATCTCCTTCCAATCCATGTGCGAGCACCACCTGCTGCCGTTCTTCGGCAAGGCCCACGTGGCCTACATCCCCCGGAAGGGGCGGGTGGTCGGGCTCTCCAAGCTGGCGCGGGTCGTCGAGGACTTCTCCCGCCGGCCCCAGGTGCAGGAGCGGCTGACTGCGCAGATCGCGGACCTGCTGATGGAGAAGCTGAACCCGCTCGGCGTCCTCGTCGTCGTCGAGGCCGAACACATGTGCATGACCATGCGGGGCGTGCGCAAGCCCGGATCCTTCACGATCACCTCGGCGGTGCGGGGCGTGTTCCAGACCAACGAGGCGACCCGAGCCGAGGCCATGGCCCTGATTCGTGGGGCCCGATAGGGAGGCCTCCGCAACCGATGGGTTGCGGAGGCTTTTCCCATTCCAGGCGAATCCTGTGCGAGTCGTGGAACCCTATAATGGTAAGCCCCGTCCAATCACATGGTTAGATCGTTACTGAGGTGACGCACCTTGACCATTCGCCGTAAACTGGCGGCGCTCCTCGCCGCTTTCACCCTGCTGGTCAGCGGCGCACCGGCCGCCGCGGCCGACGTGCAGCCGCTCTCCCTCTACGTGAATGGACGGGAACTCTACCTGCCGCAGGTGCCCATCCTCCGGGACAACCGGGTGCTGGTTCCAATGCGGGCCTACCTCGAGGCGCTCGGTGCGGAGGTCGGGTGGCATCCGCCCGACCTCGTGACGGCCCGGATGGGCGACCACACGGTCTCGCTCCGCATCGGCGCGCACAGCGCGCAGGTGGACGGGCGGACCGTACCGCTGGACGTGCCGGCGCAGATCATCGCGGACCGCACCTACGTCCCTCTCCGCTTCCTGTCCGAGGGCCTGGGGGCCGAGGTGGGCTACGACGGCGCGACGCGCACGGTGACGGTGAAGACCGCTCCGCCGAACCAGTTGGAGGTCATCGACGGGCCGCTCAACGTGCGGGCGGAGCCGAGCACTGCCGCGCCCATCCTGACGACCGTGCCGCTGGGCACCCGGCTCGACATCGTGAATGAGACGCCGGGTGCGGAGTGGACGCAGGTCGCGCTCCCCGGCGGCACCCCGGGCTGGGTGGCGAACCGATACACCCGCAAGGTGGGGAGCGAACCGGTGGTGCAGCCGCTCCTCGCCCTGCTCGACCAGCGGGCCTACCTACAGGCCGGCGGGCAGTGCATCGGGGCCGTGCCGCTGATTCAAAACAAGACCTTCGTCCCGCTGGTGGAGACGGTTGAGGCCCTGGGCGGCACGGTCAGCCGGGCCGGCGACGGCACGGCGATCGCCGCCGAGCTGGGCGGCCGCAGGCTGGTCATCACGCCGGATTCCACGGCGGCCACCCTGAACGGACAGCCGGTCGCGCTCTCCGCCGCCCCCCTCCTGGTCGGCGGCCGTCCGCTGATCGCCGCCCGCGACCTGGCGGACAACCTGGGCGTGCCGCTCTCCTGGTCGGACGCCACCCGCACCGTGACCCTCGGACCCGCGGGCGGGACCACGTGCGTCCCCGCCGTAGGCGCCCGGGCGTTCATCCTGGTGGACGTCGCCACCGGCGCCGTACTCAGCGAGTACAACGCCCGCGCTCCCCGGGCGATCGCCTCGACCACCAAGATCATGACCGCCCTCCTGGCGGTCGAGCGGGGCAACCCGGACGCGGTGGTCACGGTGAGCGCCAACGCCGCCAGCCAGCCGGGCACCCGCGTCAACCTGCGGGGCGGCGATCAGCTGACCCTCCGGGAGCTGCTCTACGGGCTGATGCTCGTGTCGGGCAACGACGCGGCCGTCGCCATCGCCGAGCACCTGGCCGGCAGCGAGGAGGCCTTCGCCCGGCTCATGAACCAGCGGGCCGCCGAGCTGGGCGCCCGGGACACCTACTTCGTCACCGCCTCCGGCCTGGACGACTGGGTGAACCCCTACTCCACGGCGGAGGATCTGGCCCGCATCTCCCTGGCGGCGCTGCACAACCCGCTGTTCCGGGCCTACATGTACCCGACCACGTGGACCATCTCCAGTCCGTGGGGCAGCCGCATCCTCACCAACAGCAACCTCTTCGTCCTGCGCTACCCGGGGGCGACCGGCGTGAAGAACGGCTGGACGGAGAAGGCCGGATACACCCTGGTGGCGTCCGCGTGGCGCGACGGGCGCGAGGTGATGCTGGTGCTGCTCGGGGCCGACAGCCGGAGCGCGCTGTACGCCGAGGCGTACAGCCTCATGGACCACGGTTTCGCCCTGGCGAACCAGTCGTGGCTGCTGCGTTAGCCCCTCGCCAGACGCAAGAACGCCGCCCTCCGCAAGGCCGGAGGGCGGCTCTGTGTTTGCCGGATTCAGACCAGCTGGCGGCTGGCAACGGGAAGCCGCGGGTTCGGAGGGGCCAGGCTGCAGCGGCCGGGTCCGTCGACCCGGACGAGCACAGGCGTGAGCACCGGGCGCCCCCCGACCAGCCCCTCGACGCTGACCTCGAGCAGGCCGGAGAAGCCGGGGTTGGAATAGCTGAACTCCGCCGCCGCCTGAAGCGGATCGCACGGCGTCTGGATGTGCGCATCGGCCGGCCAGCAGATGGGCGTGAGGCGCTCGAAATAGGCCATGACGATTCC
>QGVE01000037.1 GCA_003242675.1 Bacillota bacterium
GGAGGCGAAGGGCGTCGCGCTGGTGGCGGACCTGCCGGATGCGCTGCCGCCGGTGCGCGCCGACGGCGGGCGGATCCAGCAGGTGGTGTTCAACCTGCTGGACAACGCCCTGCGCCACACCCCTGCGGGCGGCGAGGTCCGGGTGTCGGCAGTGGCGGGCGCGGACGGCGTGACGGTCTGGGTGCGCGACACGGGCGAGGGCATCGCGCCGGACCTGCTTCCCCACGTGTTCGAGCGGTTCCGGGGCCGGCGCAAGGGCGGCCTGGGCCTGGCGGTGGTGCACTCCATCGTCCGGGCGCATGGGGGGGACGTCGGCGTCCAGTCCCGGCCGGGCGAGGGCGCCGCCTTCTGGTTCCGGCTGCCGCTCGCCTGAGGGAGGGGACGGCCTCAAAGAAAAGGAGCACCCGGTGCCGGGTGCTCCGCGCGGGTTATTTATCGGGCGGGGGCATCGGGGTGGGAGTGGGCTCCAGCCCCACCGCCTGGTAGGCTTGGTCGATCTCCTGCCGGATGCGGGTGAGGGACTTCCCCTCCGCGAGACCTGCCATCACGTCACGCGTGATGTCCAGACAGATCTGTCAGCCGCGGGCGTGCGGGTCGAACGCGACCACAGCGCCGCTTTCGTCCCGCTGGAAGTAGCAGTCGAAGTTGCTGCCGTGGATCTCGCCGCAGCCGCAGTAGCACGGGATGTACTGCAGCGCCTCCGGGTGATGCGCCGCGGCCACGTAGGTCTGCTGGATGGGTTTCGGGGCTGCCCGGTACCAGTCGGGCGCCTCGGGGAACCCGTCCGGCAGCGCCGCCTCGTGGCCGGGCTCCGGGCCGTGGGCGTCCGGCTGGGTGGAGCAGCCTGCCGTCACGCCAGCCAGGGCGAGGAACAGCAGGGCGATGGCCGCCGGGGCGATGGCTCTGTACCACGGCGAAGTCTTCTGCGTCCGCGTCATCGCGATCCCCCATTTGCAAGCTGCCTTACACCCAGTTTCGCTCCTGAATGTGAAGAAAGTGTGAAGAGCCGGGTCGGGGGCTTCCCTGACCCGGCTCCGATCTCATGGGGGTGGGGGTCTTGCGGCCCGCGGCGCTCAGTCCGCCGCTTCCGACAGGTCTTCCGCGCTCCCGGCGGGCTGTTCGGCGGTGGCTTCCAGCTCCAGCTCCGGCTCCGAGGCGAAGCCGATGCCGTGGACCGCTTCCGCCGTCACCAACTTGACTTCCCAGTTGGCCTCCATCGTCGAATAGGTCCACACGGCGACTGATCTTCCCTCCCGCGGGCGTCTCCATCCGCTCATGCGCTTCTGGTCCAAGCATACCAGGACCCCCTGTTGCAATCGATCGATTTGCGGTGAAATGTCGGACTGGGCGTGCAGACCGCGCGGTGCGGCCGGGCCGCGCCCCCCGGTGTCAGTCATCCGGCTTTCCGCGCGGTTCGCCGCCGAAAATGTGCCGTTCACCAGGTCTGGCAGGAAACGGCGCGGCCGCTTTACTTTTTGAGGTAGGTAAGGTATGTTTAGTGGTAGCAATTTTCCAATCTTGGATGGCTCTGAAGTGTCACCGGCCCGCACCGGACGGACAGCTCTAAGGGGGGCAAATCATGGAACGACTGATCGGCGTAGATCTTGGTTACGGCTTCGTCAAGGCCACGGACGGTCGGGAAGGGTTCGTGTTCCCGAGCGTCGTGGGCGACGGCAGTCCGCACCAGCCCCTGCGGCTCGCATCCCAGGAGGTCGATCCCACGGACAACCTGCGCGTGCAGATCGGCGACAGGGTCTACCACGTGGGAACCCTGGCCGTGCGCCATTCTCGCATGGCTTACCGGTCCCTGTCCGTGACGCGCGACGAGGGCAACGACCTGCTCGTCCTGTTCCTCACGGCCCTCAGCCTGTTCGCGAAGGAAGCCAACACCACGTTCTCGGTCGTCACCGGGCTGCCCCCGGGCCGCATGCACCTGGCCGACCAATTCGTCCGCAGCGTGAGGGGCGACCACCGGGTCGTCCGGTTCCGCTCCGCCAACCCCGAGGAGCTCTTCCTGCGCGTCGACCGGGTGACCGTGGTTCCGCAGCCGCTCGGCACCTACTGGTCCCAGGTGCTGGATTCCAGGGGCCAGCTGCTCCAGCAGCACCCCGCGGCCGAGGCCCGGGTCGGCATCATCGACATCGGCTTCCGCACCACCGACCTCGTCACGGTGGAGGGCGGCGAGTATGTGCCGGAGCTCGCGCGGGACCCTGGAGGTGCGGGGGTGCATCCGCGGCGCGGTCACGCACGAGGGAAGGCTGATCGTCGCCCCGGGAGGCGTCTGTTCCGGGCCGGTGCGATCCGACGACATCTACCTGCAGGGGGAGATCCACGGCGACGTGACGGTGACCGGCACGCTGCGGATCGGAAACGGCGGGCAGCTGTTCGGCGACGCCGACTGCCGCCGGCTGGTCATCGATCCCGGCGGGCGCTTCGTGGGCATCAACCGCTCCGATTCGGCGGGAAGGCCGCACGGACCGGCTGCTGAGCCCCTACCTGAAGCCTCGGTGCAGCAGGGGCGCGAAGCTCCGGGGGCGCAGGCCTCCGCCGCTCTGCCTGCTGCCGGGTCGGCCGCGACGGCCGCGGTGGGTTCGCAGGACGCCCACGCGCCTGCCCGGGAGCCCGCTCCCGTTGCGGCAGCCGCTCCCGCTGCACAGCCCGCTCAACCACCCGCCCGGGAGCCTGCAGCGGAGCCCGGCCAGGGACCCGCGCCGGAGAACGCCATCGTCTTCCGCGGGTACATGCTGTCCCGGCGGAGGCCGGCTGGCGGGGCGCCGGAGAGGGCAGAGTGACCGCATCCCCCTGCCTGCAGCTGGCAGGGGGATGATCCTTCGTTTTCCGCCGGCGCGCCGCGGCGTATCGCGCGCACCTGGCGGGGGCGTCTAAAACTACGATCATACGTCCATTTGCCACTGTGGAGGCAGGTCGCATGGAGCCGATCGATCGCGAGGTCGTGCAGCAGCGGCTGCAGTCCTTTGTTGACAAGGACGTCTATATCCACCTGGAGACGACCAACGGCGCCTACGCCGGGGAGTCGGCCGGCGGGAACGGGATGGCGGTCTGCGCCTTCATCCGCAACGCCCGGGTGCGGTTCAGCCGCGCCCTCATCACGGGCAACGGCCCGTACCGGGTGGGGCTGCAGCTGCAGCCCGGCCAGGGCTGGGCCTACGCCGAGGGGCTGACGGACTACGAGGTGGACGAGCAGGGGCGGCTGCTGCTGGCCGGCCACGACGCCAACGGCTGTCTGGCCATCGCCCTGGAGCTCAGCCACACGCCGTTTCCCATGTAGGAGGTCACGGGCCGTGAAGGAGCATCTGCTGGTCATCATGCCGCACCCCGACGATGAGACCTTCGCGACGGGCGGCACCATCGCCCTGTACGCCCAGCGGGGCGTGCCCGTCACGTACGTGTGCGGCACCCGGGGCGAGATGGGCCGGCGCATGGGCCGGCCGCCGTTTGCCACGCGCGAGAGCCTGCCCGAGCTGCGGGAGAAGGAGCTGCGGGAGGCGTGCCGCATCCTCGGCATCACGGACCTGCGGTTCCTCGGGCTCTGGGACAAGACGGTGGAGTTCGAGGACCCCGACGTCCTGGCGGCGCGGCTCATGGCCATCATCGCGGAGATCCGGCCATCGCTGATCATCACGTACCATCCCGAGTACAGCGTGCACCCCGACCACATGGCTCTGGGCCGGGCGACGATCCGCGCGGTGGCCCAGCT
This sequence comes from Bacillota bacterium, assembly GCA_003242675.1. The sequence continues at coordinate 3,719 of QGVE01000037.1, forward strand.
GCCCCCCGACGAGCGCCCGCCGGTGTACACCCGGGCCTTCGGCAAGGCGTCGAAGGTGCTCGGCGAGCCGGACGTGGTGGTGGACGTGCGGCCCGTCTGGGACATCAAGCTGGCCGCCATCCGGGCGCACCGCTCGCAGAGCGAGCTCATGCTGGCGGAGAACGACCCGGAGGCGCAGGAGCGGCTGCGCAGGCACCGGGAGACCGAAACCTATTACGTGTGGAAGTTTGACGACGAAAAGTAATTCGCTGCGTAACCCTGCGGCCCCCGGCTCTCTGCCGGGGGCCGCACGCCATGTGCCCCTTGCAAGCGCGCCGTTTCACAAAGAGGGAATTCCGCCCTTTCCCCGAATATTATATGCAAACGACGGCTGAGAGGGGTGGCTCAGCATGGCGCTGATGGGCTATGCCAACCGCATCGCGCGCATCGACCTGACGACCGGGCAAATCACGTACGAGGGAATCGACCCGGAGGTGGCGCGCAAGTACATCGGCGGCCGGGGGCTCGGGGTCAAGTACGTGTTCGACAACGGTCCGCACGTCGACCCCCTGGGGCCGGAGAACCTGCTCTGCTTCATGAACGGCCCGCTGACGGGCAGCGCGATCAACATGTCCGGCCGGCTGGCGGTCTGCACGAAGTCGCCCCTCACGGGCGGCGTCACCGACTCGCACATGGGCGGGTGGTCCGCGGCCCGGCTGCGCTGGGCCGGGTTTGACGGGCTGCTCTTCCGCGGCGCCTCCCCCACGCCGGTCTACGCCATCTGCGAGGGGGGGACGGTGCGGCTGGCCGACGCCTCGGACCTGTGGGGCAAGGGCGTCCGGGAGACGGTGCGCATCCTGCAGGAGCGGCACGGCGGGAAGAACGTCTCGGTCATGGCGATCGGTCCGGCCGGCGAGAACCTGGTGCGCTACGCCGCCATCTTGAACGAGAACGACCGCGCGGCCGGCCGGGGCGGCACCGGCGCCGTGATGGGCTCCAAGAAGCTGAAGGCCGTGGTGGCCATCGGCGACATCAAGGACCAGTGGAAGCCCGCGGCCGACCGCAAGGAGGTCTTCGAGGAGGCCCGGAAGGCCGGTCTGAAGGCGATCATGGAGGGCGCACTCACCGCCCCGCGCAAGGGCGGCCTGTCGCTCTACGGCACCAACGTGCTGATGAACATCATCAACGAGGTCGGCGCCCTGCCCGCCTTCAACGGCAAGGCGACGTTCCACCCCGAGGCGGAGGCCATTTCGGGGGAGACGATCCGGGAGCACTACCTGGTGGAGGAGCCCACCTGCCACGCCTGCCCCGTGGCGTGCAAGAAGCTGGTGGAGATCAAGGAGGGCCCGTACGCAGGGGTCCGCACGGAATCGTTCGAGTACGAGACCGCCTGGGCCCTGGGCGTCAACTGCGGCCTGACCGACCCCGGGGCCATCGCGAAGCTCCTGGACCTGTGCAACGACTTCGGCATGGACACCATTGAGCTGGGCAACGTGCTCTCCACGACGATGGAGGCCACCGAGCTCGGGCTGGTGAAGGACGGCATCGCCTGGGGCGACGCGGAGCGGATGATCGAGGTGACCACCCTCATCGCCCACGCGGAGGGTGAGCTGGGCAAGACCCTGGGCCTCGGCGCCTACGGCGCGGCGAAGGCCTTCGGCCGCCCGGACCTGGCCAACTCGGTGAAGGGGCAGGCGATCCCGGCCTACGACCCGCGGGGCATCAAGGGAATCGGGCTGGGCTACGCGACCTCCAACCGCGGCGCCTGCCACCTGCGCGGGTACACGGTCGCGTCGGAGATCGCGGGGATCCCGGAGCAGACGGACCGGCTGTCGCCGGTGGGCAAGGGCGCGCTGCTGAAGACCTTCCAGGACCTGCACGCCTTCTCCGACTCCCTGGACCTCTGCAAGTTCTCGGCCTTCTCCATGGGCGCTGCGGAGTACGCGCAGGCCTACAGCGCGGTCACCGGCATTCCGTTCACGGCGGAGGATGTGATGCGCACCGGCGAGCGCATCTACAACCTCGAGCGCTACTACAACAACCTGGCCGGGCTCGGGGAAGGCAGCGACTACCTGCCGAAGCGCTTCCTCACCGAGCCGGCCACCGGGGGCAGCGCCGGCCAGGTGTCGGAGCTGGACGTGATGCTCCAGGAGTATTACGCGGTGCGCGGCTGGAAGAACGGCGTCGTGCCGCCCGAGAAGCTCCGGGAACTGGAGATCGTCTGAGCCGTGCAGGTTCGCCTCTACGCCACGCTGCGCGCCCTCGCCGGCGCCGCGCGGGTGGAGGTCCCCGCGGAGCCCGGGGAGCCCGTCGGCGAGGTGCTGCGCCGGCTGGTGGCGCAGTGCCCCGCCCTCGGGGACCAGATCCTCACGCCCGATGGTGCCGAGCTGCTCCCGCACGTGCAGGTCTTCATCGCCGGCCGTTCGATTCGCGATCTGCAAGGCATGGCCACACCCGTGCCACCCGGTGTTGACCTGGCGGTCTTTCCGCCGGTGGCAGGCGGGTGTGGCCTGCTTCATCTGTTGTGGTAACGAGGTGCGACCGCTGCGCGTACGGCGCAGCGGTCGCATAATCCTGTGCGTGGCGGCGGAGCTTATGAGACGACGCACTCCCGCGCCGTGACCTTCCCCGTGGTGAAGTGGTGCACCCAGTCGGCCAGCAGGTCGACGTGCCGCTCGAACTCGTCCCTGTCGTAGAGCGGCGGGCCGAAGATGACCGCGACGCAGCGGCGCGTGCCTTCGTGGGTGGCGGTGCGGGCGGAGTCGGTGATCGGCGACCCGCAGGGCCCGGCGGCGTCCCGGAGCACGGGCTTGCCGCGGGTCTCCATCTCCGTCCCGGCCAGGGTCAGGTAGCGCTCGCCCTCGCGGCCCGCGCCAAAAACGAGCGTTTCGCCCTCCAGCCGGTCGGCGTCGTACAGCCCGATGGGCAGGCCCGACGCCGCCGACCAGACGTTGACCAGATCGACGATCAGGCTCACCCGGGGCAGGCCGTCCCCCTTCACGATCCGCCGGAGCAGCCGCTCGGAGGAGACCCGGTAGCGGGCGGGGTCCGTCCCCATGGCCTTCAGCGCCTTGCGCCAGCCGGCGATGGCCGGGAGCTGGCTGATCTCCTCCAGCCGGAGCGCGGTCCGGGTCTGCGCGACGGTGGAGTCGACCAGGGACTGCAGGGCCTCGCTGGCCGGGCCGTTCTCCAGCCCTTCGATCTGCAGCATCCCGAGCGTGACGAAGGGCAGCTGCCGGCTCAGCTCGGCCTCGATCGTCAGCTGCACCCGAAGCACCCCCCTTGTTCCACAGCGACTCCGGTATGGCTACGCCGAAATCCGCGGTGAATCCTTCTGGACAGCAGCGCCCGGATCTCGGATACTATTGTTAAACGCCACTACGAAAGTTCCCGAGAAGGAGTGTCGGCACCATGGTAGAGAGGACCTTTACGCTACGCAACCCGTCCGGACTGCACGCGCGACCTGCAGCGCTCTTCGTCAAGGAAGTACAGAAGTTCGCCGACACCGAGATCTTCGTCCGCAAGGGCGATAGGGAAGTCTCGGCGCGGTCGCTGCTCTCCCTGCTCAGCCTCGGGGTCGCTCATGGGGAGACCATCGTCATCCGGTGCGCGGGGCCGCGGGAGCAGGAGGCCATGGCGGCCCTGGCCGCGCTGATTGAGGGTGGACTCGGTGAGTGAGAAGATCCTGCGGGGCGTGGCGGCCTCCGCGGGGGTCGCCATCGGCCCCGCGTTCGTCTACCGCGAGGAGCGGCCGGAGTCCGCCGCGCGGGCGGCAGCGACGCCCGACGAGGAGCGGGCGCGCTTCCAGGCCGCCCTGCGGCAGGCCGAGGCCGATCTTAAGGCCCTGGCCGAGCGGGCGGACCAGCAAGGCAGGGAGATCCTGACCGCCCACCAGCTGATGCTGCAGGACCCGGATCTGCACAACCTGGTGGAGGAGGCCATCCTGGCGGGGGCGATCGCCGAGGAGGCGGTGCAGAAGGCGGCGGACCAGTTCGCCGCCGCACTCGAGGCCCTGGACGATGCCTACCTGCGCGAGCGCGCGGCGGACGTGCGGGACGTGGGTCGCCGGCTGGTCGCGGCCCTGGCCGGACGGAAGCTGGGGATCGTCCTCGAGAGGCCGTCGATCGTCGTCGCCCGGGACCTGGCGCCGACGGACACCATCAGCATCGAACGCTCGCTGCTCCTGGGCATCGTCACGGAGCAGGGCGGGCCCACTTCGCACACGACCATCCTGGCCCGGTCGTGGGGCATCCCGGCGGTAGTGGCGGCGCCCGGGGTGCTGGAGGCCGCGGCCGACGGCATGATCGTCGCGCTGGACGGCGACCGGGGCGAGGTGGTTCTCGACCCCGGGGAGGAGACCCGCGCCCGCTACGCGGCCGCGATGGCGCGCGCCCGCGAGCAGGCCGAGCGCGACCGGGCGGAGGCTTCGCTGCCGGCCGTGACCCCGGACGGCGTCCGGGTGGAGCTGGCCGCCAACGCCGGCTCGCCCGGTGAGGTCGCCTTCGCAATGGAGAAGGGCGCGGAGGGCATCGGGCTCCTGCGCTCGGAGTTCCTCTTCATGGGGCGCTCGTCCGCGCCGTCGGAGGAGGAGCAGTACCAGGCCTACGCTGAGGCCCTCCGGAACGCCGGGGGGCGGCGGGTGATCATCCGCACCCTGGACATCGGCGGCGACAAGGACGTGCCCTACCTGGGTCTGGTGAAGGAGGAGAACCCCTTCCTGGGCGTCCGGGCCCTGCGGCTCTGCTTCCGCCGGCCGGAGCTGTTCCAGACCCAGCTGCGGGCGCTTCTGCGGGCGTCGGTCCACGGCCGCCTGGCCATCATGTTCCCGATGGTGGGCGGCCTCGCGGACCTGCGCCGGGCGAAGGAGGCCCTGGCCGAAGCGCGCCGCTCGCTGGAGGCCGAAGGCCACCGGGTGGCCGACGACTACGAGGTCGGCATCATGGTGGAGATCCCGTCGGCGGCGCTCCTGGCCGACCACCTGGCCCGGGAGGTGGACTTCTTCTCCATCGGCACCAACGACCTCGTGCAGTACACCCTGGCGGTGGACCGGGGCAACCCGGAGCTTTCGGCGCTGTACCAGCCCTACCACCCGGCCGTCCTGCGGCTGATCGACCGAACCGTGCAGGCGGCGCACGCCGCCGGCAAGTGGGTCGGCGTGTGCGGCGAGATGGGCGGCCTGCCGGAGGGGGCGCTGCTCCTCCTCGGCCTGGGCGTGGACGAGCTGTCGATGGCCCCGGCCCTGCTGCCCCGCATCCGGCGGCTGGTGCGGGCGACGCCGGCCGCGGAGGCGCGGGCCCTGGCGCAGAAGTGCCTGGAGCTCGGCACGCCGGAGGAGGTCCTGGAGCTGGTCGAGCCCGTCGTGCGCCGCGGCCTCGAGGCCTGACGGCTCTGCCGGAAACCGGGCCGACGGAAACGAGAACGGGAGCGGTCTCGGACCGCTCCCGTTGCTTCATTCTGGCTCTGCGCAATCTGTGCGGCCGCCCGCGTCTGCCTCTTAGGCCGAAGGGCTCGGCGCGGGCAGGGGTCCGGCGGACGGCTGCTCCTGCTCCCGGGCCTCCATCTGCTCCTCGAACTGGAGCCGCCAGAGCTTGTAGTACAGCCCCCGCTTCGCCATGAGCTCCTCGTGGGTGCCCTGCTCGTGGATCCGGCCCTTGTGCAGCACGATGATCTGGTCGGCGTGCTGGATGGTGGAGAGCCGGTGCGCCACGATGAACGTGGTCCGCCCCTTCGTCAGCTCCCGCAGCGCCTTCTGGATGCGGGCCTCGGTTTCCGAGTCGACGGAGGCCGTGGCCTCGTCCAGGACCAGGATGGGGGGATCGAAGGCCAGGGCGCGGGCGAAGGAGAGCAGCTGCCGCTGGCCCGCGGAGAGGGTGGCCCCCCGTTCGGCCACGGGCTCGTCGTAGCCGTCCCTGAGCTCGCGGATGAACTCGTCGGCCCCGACGAGGCGGGCCGCCTCTCGCACCTTCTCGTCGCTGATCGCCGTGTTGCCCAGCCGGATGTTGGAGCGGATGTCGCCGCTGAAGAGGAAGACGTCCTGCGCGACCAGGCCGATGGCCCGCCGGAGCTCGGCGGTGGAGACCTCGCGGACGTCGATGCCGTTCACCAGGACCTGGCCCCTCTGCACGTCGTAGAACCGGCAGAGCAGGTTGATGATGGAGGACTTGCCCGCCCCCGTGTGGCCGACGAAGGCGATCGTCTGGCCGGGTTCGGCCTTGAACGACACGTCCTTCAGGACCCACTCGCCCTCTTTGTACGCAAACCAGACGTTCCGGAACTCCACCTCGCCGGTGACCCGGCCCAGGGGCTTGGGGTTCGGCGGATCCACGATGGCCGGCCGGGTGTCCAGCAGCTGGAAGATGCGCTCGGCCGAGGCCATCGCGCTCTGCAGGATGTTGAACTTCTCGGCCAGCTGCATCAGCGGCTCGAAGAAGCGGCGGGAGAGGGTGACGAACAAGAGCAGGACGCCGGGCGTGAGGTTGCCGCTGAGGGACTGCAGGCCGCCGTACCAGAGCACCAGGCAGATGGTGATGTTCGCCAGCAGGTCGAGGGTGGGCCGGAAGACGGCCCAGACCATGAGCTGGCGCCAGGAGGCGCGGTTGTACTCGTCGTTCTCGTGCTTGAACTCGGCGAACGTCTGCGCCTCGCGGGCGAAAAGCTGGACCACCCGCATGCCGCTGACGTGCTCGGAGATGAAGGCGTTGATGCGGGCGAGCCGCACCCGCACCTCGCGCCAGGCGTCGCGCGCCTTCGACGCGAAGACCCGGGTGTAAAACGCCAGGACCGGGACCAAGGCCAGGCTCACCGCCGCCAGCCTGGGGTGGGTCCGGATCATGACGACGGCCACGCCGAGCAGCATGAAGACGTCCCGGAACAGGTTGACCAGGACGCTGGTGTACATCTCGTTCAGCGTCTCGGTGTCGTTCGTCACCCGGGTGACCAGCCGGCCGGCGGGCGTCTGGTCGAAGAACTGCATGTGGAGCCGCTGGAGGTGGCCAAACAGCTCCCGGCGGATGGCGTAGACGATCTTCTGGCCCGTGAGCTGGAGCAGGAGCACCTCGCCGTAGGAGATGACGAAGTTCGCGATCAGGGCCGCGGTCAGCCAGAGGGCGAGCCGGCGGAGCCCGGCGGCGGCCGCAGGGACGTCGCCGAGGATCAGGTACTCGTCGATGGCCACCTGCACCAGCTTGGGCACGAGGAGGTCCAGGCTCACGCTCACGCCGAGCATCGCGACGCAGGCCAGCAGGGCCTTCCAGTGCGGGCGGGCGTAGGCGAGCAGCCGGGCCATGAGACGGGAGTCGTAGACCTTGCCGAGGGCCTCTTCTTCGCGGAAGTCCATAGCTTCCTCCTGTGTGGGCGCTACTCGAGGGTGGCGATGGCCTCTTCAAGCTGCTGGCGCTGGTAGGTGCGGAAGTAGCGGCCGCCCAGGGCGAGCAGCTCTTCGTGGGTGCCGGACTCGACGATGCGGCCGCGCTCCAGGACGATGATCTGGTCGGCCGCCTTTACCGCCGCGACCCGGTGCGAGATGATGATCGCCGTCCGGTCGCGCATGACGGGCCTCAGGGCGCTGAGGATCCGCTGCTCGGTGACGGCATCGACGGCGGAGAGGCAGTCGTCCAGCACCAGGATCGGCGCGTCCTTCAGGAGCGCCCGGGCGAGGCTGACCCGCTGCCGCTGCCCGCCGGAGAGGGTCGCGCCCCGCTCCCCCACCAGCGTGTCGTAACCCTGGGGCAGGAACTCGAGGATGTCCTGCTCCACGCAGGCGGTGCGGGCCGCCTGCCGGATCTGCTCCTCGGTCCACTCGCCGGGCGCGAAGGCGATGTTCTCCCGCACCGTGCGCGAGAACAGGAAGGACTCCTGGGGCACGGTGGCGATGGACCGGCGGAGCAGGTCCAGCGGCAGGTCCAGGACGTCGATGCCGTCGATGAAGACCGTGCCGCGGGGCGGGTCGTAGATGCGGGCCAGCAGGGCCGCCAGGGTGGACTTGCCGCTGCCCGTGCGCCCCAGGATGCCCAGGGTCTGGCCCGGCCGGATGTGGAGGTTGATCTCCTCCAAGGCCGGCGGGGCGTCGGGAGTGTAGCGGAAGGTCAGGTCGCGGATCACGATCTCGCCGCGGATCCGGCCCCCTTCCGGGACCACCGTCGCGGGCGCATCCTGCACCTCGGGCTCGGTCAGCAGCACCTCGCGGATGCGGGCGAAGCCGGCGAAGCCCCGCTGGACGATCTGCACCACCCAGCCGGCGGCGATCATCGGCCAGATCAGCATGCCGATGTACATGGTCAGCGCGGTGAAGTCGCCCAGCGAGATCTCCCCGCGGAGCACCGCCCGGCCGGGGACCAGCAGGGCGACGACGTAGCAGAGGCCGGCGAAGAGGCTGACGATGGGGTCGAAGATGCCATCGACGCGCATCAGCGCCATGAAGCGGCGGATGTAGTCCCGGTTGGCCTCGTCGAACTTGGCCTCCTCCGCCGCCTCCTGGGCAAACGCCTTCACCACCCGCACGCCGGTGACGTTCTCCTGCACGATGTCGGAGAGGCGGCCGAAGCTGTCCTGCACCTCCCGGGACCGGGCGAAGATGGCCTTGCCGACCACGGCGATCAAGAGGGCCAGGAACGGCAGGGGCAGCAGCGCCCACAGGGAGAGCGTGAGGCCGATGGTCGAGATCATGGCGATGAGCGTGAACAGGGTCATCGCGATGGCGTCCGCGACCATGAGCACGCCCTCGCCGGCGACGCTGCGCACGGCCTGCAGGTCGTTGGTGGCCATCGCCATGATGTCGCCGGTCTTGTGCCGGTGGAAGAAGGAGGCGGAGAGCTTCTCCAGGTGTGCAAACAGGTCGGCGCGCAGATCGCGCTCGACCAGGCGGGCCGTGCCGAAGACGAAGATCCGCCACAGGAAGCGAAAGACCGCGATCGCCGATGCCGTGCCGATGATGAATGCCAGGTACCGGTAGATGCCGGCCACGCTCAGGAGGCCGGCGTCCAGGTCGTCGATGAAGCGGCCGATGAGGCGGGGCGTGACCTGCTGCAGGAGGTCCGTGGCGCAGAGGGACAGCACTCCCAGCAGGTAGCGCCACTTGTAGCGGCCCAGGAACCGGATGAGTGAACGGTGGGAGGTAGACATAAGCACCTCTCGCTGCACAAACAGAAGGTGGATGGGAGGCGAAGGGCCCGCAACAATAATAGACGCCTCCCGGTCACCCGCAGTTCCGCGAACTCTCCCGGGGCGGCGGGGAGCTCCCCCGCGCCCGGCGGGCGCGGCAGAGGGCCCGTCCTCCGGCTGGGGACGGGCCTTCGCACCGTTTTGCCCTTACACGGCTGCGGCCTGCCTGCGGGCGGCGGTGCGGCGCTGCACGCGCACCACCAGGTCGTCGAAGAGCGTGTAGACGACCGGGATGACGACCAGCGTCAGCAGGGTGGACAGCGTCAGGCCGCCCATGACCACGGTGGCCAGGGGCGCCTCCATCTCGGAGCCCTCGGAGATGCCCAGGGCCAGGGGCAGGAGGCCCAGCACCGTGGTCAGGGTGGTCATCAGCACGGGGCGGAGCCGGCGCGGGCCGGTGACGCGCACGGCCTCGTCCCGGTCCATGCCCTGGCGGCGGAGCTGGTTGATGTAGTCCACCAGCACGATCGCGTTGTTGACCACGATGCCGGCCAGCAGGATGAGGCCGATCATCGCCGAGATGTCCAGGCTCCGGCCGGTGATCACCAGGGCCAGCACCGCGCCGACCAGGGCCAGCGGGATCGTGAAGAGGATGACGAAGGGATGCAGGAACGACTCGAACTGCGCCGCCATCACCAGGTAGACCAGCGCGATGGAGAAGACGAGCGTCTTGGCGAGGCCGTCCATGGCCTCCTCCATGAGCTCGTAGTCGCCGCCGTAGTCGATCTCGTAGCCGGGCGGCAGCGGGAAATCCCGGAGGCGTGCCTGGATGTCGCGGATGACGCTGCCCATGTCGCGGCCGTAGATCTGGCCGATGATCTTGACCACCCGCATCTGGTCCTCGCGGTCGACGGTCACGGGGCCGACGCCCCGGGTCAGCTCGGCGACCTCCCCCAGGGGCACCGTCTGGCCCAGGGGGGTGGCGATCGGCAACTGCCGAAGGGCATTCACGTCCTCCCGGGCGCTTTCGGCGGCCATCAGCCGGATATCGAACTCGTCGCCGCCCACCCGGTACCGGGTGACCACCTGGCCGCGCACGGCGGACTGCACGGCCGCGGCGACCTCGCTGGCGGTGAGGCCGTAGCGCGCGGCCCGGGCGCGGTCGACGCGGATCTGCACCTCGGGCCGGCCCTCGCTCACCGTGGTCTCGAGGCCGCGGGCGCCGGGCACCTGGGCGATGATGGCCATGGCCTGGTTGGCGAGCTCTTTCAGCGTCTCCAGGTCCTCGCCCTTGATCTGCACCTCGATGTCGTTGCCGCCGGTCTCGATGGTGCTGGTGGGCGCGACGATCACCTTGGTGCCGGGCAGCACGATGCGGTTGCGCACCTCCTCGACGATCTCGTCGAGGCTGCGGCGCCGCTCCCCCGGACGGGAGAGGATGCCGGTGATGAAGGCCTGGTGCGATTCGCCGCCCACGCTGAAGGCTCTGCCGGTGGTGCCGACGGCGACGTAGAGGCTGCGCAGCTCGGGGATGTCCCGGATCTGCGCGGCGGCCTGCTCCACGGCCGCCTGCGTCTCCTCGAGCCGGGTGCCCGGCGCCATCTCGATGCGCACGCGGAACTCGCTGGTGTCGCCGGCGGGGATGAACTCAAGCCCCATCTGCCCGAGGATGAACACGACCAGGAGCAGGAAGGAGGCGCCGATTCCCACCACGTGCCAGCGATGGCCCAGGGCCCAGCCGAGCAGCCGGCCGTAGGCCTCCTCGAGCCGGTTCAGCCACTCCCCGACCCGCTGGGAGAGCCGGGCGACCCAGGGGATCTGGCGCCCGGCCGGCCGGTCCCGGAGCAGCCAGGGGGCCATCATGGGGAGCAGGGTGACCGCCGTGAGCAGGGACATCATCAGGGAGAAGGAGATGGTGAGCGCCAGCTCGCGGAAGAACATCTGCGCGAGGCCGGTGATCCAGACGACGGGGAGGAAGACGGCCGCGGAGGTCAGGGTGGAGGCCGTGATGGCCAGGCCTACCTCGGCGGTGCCGTCCTCGGCCGCCCGGACGAGGTCCTTCCCCATCTCCCGGTGCCGGAAGATGTTCTCCAGCACCACGATGGAGTTGTCGACCATCATGCCGACGCCCAGGGAGAGGCCGGCCATGGAGATGATGTTCAGCGTGGTCCCGGAGAAGTAGACGGGGCCGAAGGTGGAGATGACGGCAACCGGGATGCTGATCGCGATGGCGAAGGTCGCCCGCAGGTGCCGGAGGAAGAAGAGCAGTACCAGAGTTGCCAGGATGGCGCCCTGCAGGCCCGAGGAGGCGATGGACTTCAGCGAGGTGACGATCATGCGGGAGCTGTCGGAGAGGACGCGGACTTCGACCTCGCCGGGCAGCTCGTTCGCGATCTTCGCCAGTTCCGCCTTGACGGCATCGGCGACGGCGACGGAGTTGCCGCCGCTCTGCTTCTGGACGTCCAGGGAGACGGCGGGCCTGTCGTCCAGCCAGACCTTGGTCTCGGGGTCGGCGAAGGTGTCCACCACCTCCGCCACGTCGCCGAGCCGCACGGTGCCCAGCCGGATGTCGCGGATCTCCTCCAGCGACTGATACTGGCCGATGGTGCGGACGAGCAGGTCGACGGCGCCCTCGCTCACCTGGCCGCCCGGCAGGTTCAGGTTCTCGTAGGCCAGCACCCGTGCGACATCGGCCAGCGAGAGGCCGAAGGCGTGCAGCCGGGCCGGGTCCACGATCACCCGGATCTCCCGCTCCAGGCCGCCGCTCACGGTGACGGAGGCCACGCCCTCCAGCCGCTCCAGCCGGGGCTTGATCACATCCTCCGCCAGGGCCTTCAGCTCGGCCAGGTCCTCCGGACCGGTCAGCGCGATGGTCAGCACGGGCAGGGCGGTGGGGTCGATCTTGTACACCATGGGCGTGCCGGCGCCGTCGGGCAGGTAGCCCTTGACCTGGTCCACCTTCTCGCGGATGGAGAGGGTGGCCTGGTCCATGTCGGTGCCGTACTCGAACTCGGCGATGACCAGCGACAGCCCCTCGGAGCTGGAGGAGCGGACGCGGGTGAGGCCCGGCACGGTGCCCACGACCTCCTCGATCGGCCGGGAGACGTGGGACTCGACCTCCTCAGGCCCCGCGCCCTCGTAGGTCGTCGCGACCACCGCGAGGGGGAATTCCATGGCGGGGTAAAGGTCCAGCGGAAGCTGGGAGAGGGAGACGAGGCCGATCACGGCGGTGACCAGGTAGAGGACGATGGTGGGCACCGGGTGGTGGATCGAGAACCGGATGAGCGGCCTCACGGCTGAGTGCCCCCTCCCAGGCGCACGGGAGCGCCGTCATAGAGCCGGTTCTGCCCGGCCACGACCACCTGATCGCCGGCGGCGATGCCCTCCACCAGCACCTGTTCCTCGGACCGCACGGCGACCGTCACCGGCGTGCGGTGCGCGACGCCGTCCTTCACCACGTACACGTAGGGCTCGCCGGAGCCCTCGACCAGGGCGTCCACGGGAATCAGCACGCCCTCCCGCTCCTCAAGGGGAAAGGTGATCTCGGCGAACATGCCGCCCTTCAGCACGCCGTCGGGGTTCGGCAGGGTGACCCGCACCCGGTAGAGGCGGGTCTGCGGGTCCATCTGCGGGCTGACGGACTCGACCTCGCCGGTGAAGGTCCGGCCCAGGGCCGGGACCGAGACCGTAACCCTCATCCCGGGATGAACGGCGTTGATCGCCGCCTCGGCCACCCCCGCCTCCACGACGACGGTCGAGAGGTCCACCAGGTGGAACAGCGGCGTGCCCGCGCCGACCATGCCGCCGGGCTCCACGTACCGGGCGGCCAGCACGCCGTCGGCCGGGGCGGTGATGCGGGCGCCTTCGTAGGCGGAGGTGGCCAGCTCGAGCTGCGCGCGCGCCGCCTCCACCTGGGCGGTCGCCAGGGTGAGTTGGGTGCGGATCTGCTCGGCCTGCTGCTGGGAGACCGCGCCCTGCTCCAGCAGGACATCCAGCCGGGATGCCTGGCGGGCCGCCTCGGCCTGCTGGGCCACGGCCTGGTTGTACTGCGCCCGGGCGGCGGCCAGCTGGCTGGCCAGGTCCTTGTCATCCAGCTCCGCCAGAAGGTCGCCTTCCTGCACCGCGTCGCCCATCTGCTTGTGCACCGCCACGACCTTTCCCGAGACCTTCGCCGTGATGGGGATGCTGCGGATGGGGCTGAGCTGGCCGGAGGCCCGGACGGTCGTGGCGAGCGTCCCTGTCCGGGCTTCCGCGACCGCGACCGCTATGGCCTCCACGGTGGGTTCGCCGCTCTGGCTGGCGGCGAGGCCGCAGCCCGCCACAGCCAGGGCGCAGAGCGAAAGCAGCGCCGCGGAGACGAAACGCTTCATCGCACGCGCACCTCCCCACCGTCAGGGTGCGGCCGGAGCCGTCTCCAGCCAGATGTCGGCCCACACGGTCTCGCCCGAGGGCAGCGCGACCAGCGGGGTGATGACGGCCTCGCCCGGCGCGGTGGCGCTCCGGCCGACGCGCGGGTCGTAGGCCACGGGGAGGTAGCGGCGGCCGGGGACCAGGTCGCGGAAGCGGTACGTGCCCTCATCGTCGGTGACGGTCCGCAGGATGGGGCTGGAGCTGCCCTCGGCGTAGAGCTCGACCGGGATGCCGCTCAGCGGGTTGCCGCCCGTGTCGACCACCCGGCCGACGATCTCGGCCGACACGTGGGTCGTCAGGTTGGCCAGGACGCCCAGGTCCGTGCCGGGCCGGATGACCTCGGGTGCGGCGGCGACGGCGGTCCGCTCCGCCTCGGCGCGCACCAGGTACGCCTCGCCCGGCATGGCGGGCACCAGGACGCGGTAGCTGCCGTCGGGGCCGACCTGGCCCGTGAAGCGCATGCCGTCGCTGGAGCGGAACACCGTCACGTGGGCGCCCTCCGCCGGCCGGTCATCGCCGGCCTGCACCAGCCCGAGGAACTGGGTCGCGCCGGGCCGGGCCACCAGGACCAGGTGGTTCGGGCCCGCGGGAGTGAGGGGCTGAGGCTCCCACGGCGCGCCGTCCGGGCCCACGGCGCCGCTTACGTACTCCTCGCCGGCGATGACGGGCAGGTAGCGGCTCTGGCGCGCCACGGGCAGGTCGGCGAACTCGTACCGCCCGTTTTCGTCGGTCACGGTCTCGGCCACCTTGCCGCGGCCCTCCTCGTGCAGGGCAACCCGGACTTCGGGCAGCGGCTCGCCCAGGTCATCCACCACGCGGCCGGCGATGGCGGCCTTCTCCGGCTGCAGGACGAAGTTCGCCACGTTGTTTCCCTTGCGCAGGTCCAGGAAGCTGGGGGGGTTGTCCCCTTCGGTCACCGGCTGGTCGGTGTACAGGTACCCCCTCACCTGGACGCTCACGTGGTAGCCGGTGCCCGGATCCTGGCCCGGGCGGTCGGGCAGGTTGGCGTCCAGGCGGAGGTCGTACCGCCCCTCGGCGTCGGTGGTGGCGGTCCACCGCGCGGAGCCGCGGTGGACCTCGACGGTGGCCCCGGCGAGCGGCTCGCCCAGGTGGTTCTTCACGGTCCCGGACAGGACCGCCACGCCGTAGTCGTACACATCCGGCGGCTCGGCCACGATGTTCGCGTGGACCGTCTCGCCCCCGATCACCTGCAGCCAGCCGGTGTCTGCCCGCACCAGGGAGGAGTCGGGGAAGGCCCGCACGCGGTAGGTGCCCGCGGTGACCTCCCGGAAGGTGAAGCGGCCGTCCTCGTCCGTTCGGGCGATCTGGACGGTGCCCAGCCCGGCCCGCTGCAGGTGCACCTCCACGTCCGCCAGGGCGGCGCCGGCGTCATCGAGGACGCGGCCGGAGACCTCGGCATAAAGCTTGTTCAGCACCAGCCGGTCCGCGCCGCTGTAGTCGATCCAGCCGCCCTCCTCCAGGCTGAACGGGGCCGTGGTGAGGGTTTCGTAATCAAAGCGGGAAACCCGGAGCCGGTAGACCCCGCCCTCCACGGGGGGCGCGGCCAGGCTGAAGTAGCCGTAGCGGTCGGTGCGCACCGCGGCGACCGGTCCCCAGCCGTCCAGGAGAAGCTCCACGGTCGCGTTCCGCACCGGCGTGCCGGCCGCACCGGTGACCACCTCGCCGGTGATGCGCCCGACGGCCGTCGTGAGGGTGAGGTCCAGCTGGTTGAGGCGGGTCGGATCCAGGCTGCCGACCTCCTGGGAGACCGGCCGGTGGCCCGCCGCGTAGGCCTGGAGGATGTACTCGCCGCCGGAGCGCGCGGTGGAGAGCGAATAGACGCCCAGCTCGTTGGTCCGGGCCGTGGCCTCGAGGCCGTAGCCCTCCCGGAACAGTTCGATCGTGGCCTCCGGGACGGGGAGCCCCCGCTGGTCGCGCACGATGCCCGTCACCGTCGCGGTAAACGGCTCGGCCGTCAGGGCGAGGCTGTAGCCGTCGACGGCCGGCACGTAGGAGCGCTCGACCAGGGCGTAGCCGTCCGCCCAGACCCGCAGCCAGAAGGCCTGGCCCGGCGGCAGGGTGAGGGTCGCCTGTCCGTTCACGTTGGTGCGGGCCACCGTCACTCCGGGGAGGCCGGGCGTGAGCAGCTGGATCTCCGCGAAGTGGATGGGCCGGCCGCCCTCACCGATGAGCGTGATGCGCAGCGGCTGGGCGGAGGAGGGGGCCAGGAAGGAGAGGTCAGCGGCGGAAGCTGCCGGGGCGGTGAGGCCCAGCAGCACGAGGCACAACACCGTAGCCGCTAGTTTACGCATAGATCACACCTCTACTCGGTTGCTGAGGCAAAGATCGCGTTTGTGAAGAAGTCGGCGATGTCGTCGTCCAGGCGGCTATACCAGTCAGGCGGCAGGAGCCCGGCGAAGGGGGCCGGCACGCCCGGTCCCACCTGGAGGATCGCCCAGATGGCGGCGGTGAGCCCCACGGTGAGCAGGATGGGGAGCTGCGGATTGGCTCTGTCCCCCAGGGCCCGGGCGAAGGCCTCCCGGTCCTGGGCGGTGAAGGCGGAGACCACGTGCTGGAGCATGATGTCGGCGATCTCCGGGTGGAAGCGGCCCTCGGTGAAGAGGACGTCGAAGACCGGCCGGTTCTCCCGGACGACCTGCACCAGCTCCCGCATGCGCAGGCGGATCCACGTGCGCAGGTCGTCCGTGCGGGGAAGCCGCTTCTCCCGGCGCAGGGCCGCGTGCACCACGGGCTCCACGCAGGCGACGAACAGTTCCTTCTTATCCTTGAAGTACCGGTAGATCGTACCCTCCGCCACCCCCGCACGCCGGGCGATCTCGGCGGTGGTGGCGCCGTTGTACCCGCGCTCGCTGATCACCTGCAGCGCGGCTTTCAAAATGCGGGAGCGCGTCGTCTCCATCCCGCGCGCGTCCTCCTCAGCCGTTGCCAACGGCGTGGTTGAGCTCCATCAGCCGCAGCAGCAGATTGGCGGCCGACTGGATGCGCCCGGCCTCGGCCTCCAGGGCCGCGGCGGAGGCGCTCTGGACCTCGACCCAGGTCGCGATGCCGGCGTCGTAGCGCAGCTCGGCGAGCCGCAGCGCCTCCCGGGCCATCTCCACCGCCTTCTCCCGGGCCTTCAGCTCCTCCAGGGAGCCCCTTGCCGCGAGGTAGGCCTGGGCGATCTCCGTCCTGGCCCGGGCGAGCGTCAGCCGGTAGGGGAACGCGGCCGCCACTGCGCGGCCCGTCCGCCGGCGGGTCGCAGATGCGACTGGCAG
>QGVE01000170.1 GCA_003242675.1 Bacillota bacterium
CCTCGAGATCGGCACACTGGGCGGCTACAGCACCGTCTGGCTCGGCCATGCGCTGCCCAACCCCATCAGGGTGCCGGGATTCGGCCCTTCCCACACGACCATGGACAGCCCGCCGCCATCCAGCACGAACCAGCCGTCGCCCTCTTCCGTGACACGCAATCCCAGGGTTCCGGTGTAGTGCGCCCTCGCCCCCGCCAGATCGGTGGTCTCCACGCAGACGTACCGCAGCTCACCCACCATGATCCCGCCTCCCCATACACATCTGGTCATATCCGTTACGGAGCAACAGGTTCACGAGTTCGCATCTCACGGTCTCCTCGTCCGCCAGTCGTCCAGGCAAGCCAGGCACCCGTCAGGCTCGAACAAACCCATACCGGCCCGAAACTCGTTCTCGACATGGTCGCCGAGCCGGCGGCACCTCAGAACCATCCTGTGAACCGCAGCTGCTCCGGGTCGGCCGGAAGCGGGTATACCGGTTCATCGCCGTCCCGGTTGGCCTCCAGGAACGCCTTCATGTACTCGTACATCGCCTCGGAATAGGCGTGCCCCACGCCCCGGTCCAGGATGAAGATGCCCCGGCCGCCGGCCTCGCCGTACAGCCTCGTCAGCGCCTCGGCCCGGGGCAGCACCGCCTCGCCCCAGAGCTTCGTGATGATCCGCCGCTCCTCGTCTCCGTACGAGTCGCGGTAGGGGAGCGTGTTGTTGGGGTCGTCCTCGCCCATGTAGATCAGCCGGGCCACCCGGTTGTGGGCCGCCAGGTCGAAGGGGCGGCCGGCGATCTCCGCGTAGTCCGCGGTGCCGATGGGGTAGATCAGCTTCTCCCCGCGGTGCTCGGCCAGGGGCAGCAGCAGGTTGTCCAGCGCGGCCCCCGCGACCAGCGCCTTCACCTTCTCCGGGTGCAGGGCCGCGAACCGGTCGGCAAAGGTGCCCGAGGCGGAGAAGCCGACCACGAACACCTGCTCCTCCACCCCGAAGCCGTACCGGTTCAGGTAGCCGACGGCGTGATCGATCATCGCTGCCACCTGCCGGTCCAGGTGCATCAGGCTCTCCACGGTGAACCCCGCCTGGCTGAACTGCCGCGCCAGCAGCGCCGCCAGGTGCGGGTCCTGCATCATCAGGTGCAGCGTCGCCGTGTCCCGGTCCAGCGCGTGGGTGAAAAAGGTGTTCTCCTCGCCGCCGTACCGATAGGTGATCACCGGCCGGGGAACCGCGGGCATGAGGAGCGGCGCCCAGAGCTGCTCGGCCAGCCGCGCGGCGAGCGGCTGCCCCTGCTTCAGCTCCGCCCGGGTGCGCGCCACGGTGTCGGCGAGGCTGCCGCTGGGGCCGGTGTTGTTCATCTCCACCACGAGGTACCGCCGGTGCCCCTCGTTGGCCTGGAGGTGGGCGGCGCTGGGGAGCACGAGGAAGTACGGCCAGTGGAACCCCAGCTCCGGCATCGCCGGTACCAGCACGACCTGCCGCTCACCCGTATCGGCCAGCTCCGGCAGCCCTCCGGTCGTGAAGCCGACCCGGAGCATTCCGCCGGTCGGGGTTACGAGCTTCAGGACGTAGTCCGTGTCCAGTGCGAGCACCGGACGGCCTTCGGCAGACGCCTGCTCGTCGGCGATGACGAGCTGATCCCACTGCAAGGTGAACCGCACGGGCACGTACGGCTCGCCCTCCGTCTCCAGCCCGATCGCCTCCACGTCCTCCGCCCGGAGCCCCAGGGTCGCGAGGTCGATGACGGGATGGAAGGGATCCACCGGCGCGGCGAGCCGCACCGCGGTCGAGCGGGGTGCGAGGGCGGCCGTGCGCGTCGCGGGATCCCAGGTGACCGCCATCCCCATGGCCGCGGCGATGTCCCGTAGCCCCACGTACGCCCGGTCCTCCACCAGGAAGGTGTCGGCGTCCACCACCCGGCCATTCACGGCCAGCGTGAAGCCGTTGCGCAGCACCCGAATCGTCTCCCAGCTCCCGAAGGCCGCCCCGGCGGTGCCGCTCAGGAGCAGCAGGGCGGCCGCGATCGCCCCGGCGCGCGTCAGTCGTTTCACAAGACGGGCCTCCTTCACGTGCTCGTTCTCCAGCGCGATCCGCCCCACGGCGCGCGGATCCCGAATGCAGAGCACACACAGCGGATCCATGGCCACCGCCCTCTCCCTGCTGGACAAGTCAGGCTTCTCCGCCCCGGGTGCAGAACCCTGCCGTGGAACCTGCCCACTGGGCCCGCCACCGCCCCGGTGGCGGCGAGCGAACGCGCACCCCCCCTATCCCAGAGCGCCCCGGCGCCACACCCGGTTCACCCAGCGCCAGCCCGCCAGCGCCGCCGTCAGGGCCGGCAGCGCCAGCAGGGGGAGCCACCGCGGGTCCGTGAGGCACAGCCAGATTCCCACCCCGGCCAGCAGGGCGCCGCCCGCCAGCCCGACGATGCCGCCGGGTCGGGTCGGGACCTGCTCGAAGGCGGCGGCGAGCGCTTCCCCTTCGGCCAGAAACCCGCCCGTCCGGGGGGCCGCGTCGAACGCCGCCGCCCCCACCAGCCAGGTGACGGCCGCCAGGGCGATCGCCCCGCTGATTCCGGCCAGCCCCGGGGCCTCCGGGCCGCTGCGCCCGGCCAGCGCCGCCCACGCCAGGGTGGTCACCGCGGCCACCAGCACCAGCGGTAGGGCGGCCAGCCACTTGCCCAGCAAGAGCTCACCCGGCCGCACGCCCGCCAGCACCGGCAGTGCGGCGCGCTCGCCTTCCGCCGAGAAGAGGGCCGCCGCCTGCTCGCCGTAGTTGAACAGCGCTGCCAGAAGGCCCATGCCGATGCACAGCACGCTGAGCCGCGACGGGGACATCCCACTCAGGGCGGACCGCAGGAAGAAGGGCAGGACCAGGAGGGCCACCCACAGCCCCAGGCGGACCAGGCTGAACCAGTTGCGCAGGGCCAGCAGCCACGCCAGGGCCTGCACGGCGCCCACGGGGCCGCCCGCCAGGGCCGGCCAGCGGGACCGCAGGGGGCGGCTGTGCCTGTCCAGGGCCTCCCGCACCGCCAGCCACGCCTCCCGATACGCCTCGCGGCCGCGACCATCGGGCCGTATCCCGCCCGGCCGCAGGATCCCGGCCAGAACCAGCAGCCCGGGCAGCGCGAGGACCGCCGCCAGCGCGGGCTCCGCGCCCAGGTGCGGACCCGGGGCCGCAGGTGCCCCCGGCCCGGGAGGCATGCCCAGGTGCCAGAGGCCCACCGTGAAGAGGAAGAAGACGAGGCCGACCTGCGCCAGGAGCAGCACCATCGCGATCGCGGGAAGGAGCACCAGCGCCCCGGGCCACCGCCGCACCAGGCCCAGCAGGGCGCCCGTCCCGGTCAGGTGGCCGAGCGCGCTGCCGGCCAGGGTCGCCAGCCAGAGCGCCGCCAGCAGGATCGCCATTCGGCCTGCGGAAAGTCCTGCCGCGTCCAGGGCGGAGAAGAGCGCAGTGCAGAGGAGCAGCGCGAACCAGGCCAGGCCGGGCAGACTCGAGATAGCGTGCAGCAGGACCACCGCCTGCGCCGGCGCCGGGGAGCGGTGAACAAGGTTCACCAGCGGCCCCGTGAAGAGCCGCTCCCGCCCGCGCAAGAGCGCCATGAGAAGCGCCATCAGCCAGCCGACCACAAACCCCAGCAGCAGCACGTTCCCCGGGGGCAGCGCTGGCGGACGGCTGGACACCCGCCACATCGCCAGGCCGGCCAGCGCGGCCTGCACGAGCAGGCGCCACAGGCCGACCTTTGCGCGGCTGAAGCGCCAGCCGTCGTTGAATTCCGCCCGCCAGGCTGCGCGCACCAGGGCCTTCAGGGGAACGCTCACGCCCAGTCCGCTCATGCGCTCACCCCCGTTTCCCGGTTTGCCGTGAGGGCCAGGAAGATCTCCTCCAGCCCCGCTTCCGGAAGCCCCGCCGCGGCTCTGAGCTCCGCCAGGTCGCCCACGGCCCGGATCTCGCCCTCGTGGATGATGGCGATGCGGTGGGCCAGTTCCTCCGCGACTTCCAGGATGTGCGTCGTCAAGAGCACGGCGGCTCCCTCCCGCGCCGCCCGGGCGATGAAGTCCTTGACCTCCCGGCCGGCCCTGGGGTCCAGGCCGTTGGTCACCTCGTCCAGCAAGAGCACCCGGGGCCGGTGCACCAAGGCCGCGGCGATGGCCATCTTCCGCTTCATCCCCAGGGAGAACGACCGGATCTGGTGGTCGCCCCACCGCTCCAGCCCCACCTGGGCGAGCAGCTCCTCGGCCCGCCTCCTCCCCTCCGCTTCCGGCAGGCCGTAGAGGCCCGCCATCAGCCAGAGGAACTCACGGGCGGTCAGGGACTCGTGCAGCAGCGGCACGTCCGGCACGTAGCCCAGGAGGCGGCGCACAGGGGCCCCCTCGGCCCACAGGTCCCGCCCCTCGCAGGAGCAGCCGGCCGCCGTCCAGCAGGTGGAACGTGCGCAGGCTGGCGGTAAGCCACCAGTAGACGGCGGCGGCGAGGGCGAGTCCGCCGAGGGCGATCCAGAGCCCCAGGGGCCAGGGCAGCA
>QGVE01000038.1 GCA_003242675.1 Bacillota bacterium
CCGCTCCTACTTCCCATGCCGACGTGGCGGGCCCGCCGAATCCCTCACCGATGCTGCCCGTAGGCCGCCCGCAATGTTGTCCTTCGGCGTCCCGGTCGGTCAGTCCTCATGCTTGACTTCTGCTACTCGAAGTTGGCGGGTTCGTCATATGTCCCGGATTCCGGCTGGTCGAAGCTCGCGGGCCGGTCATACTCCCCGGATGCCTGCTGGTCGAAGCTCGCGGGCCGGTCATACTCCCCGGATTCCCACTGGTCGAAGCTCGCGGGCTGGTCGTATGCCCCGGATGCCTGATGGCCGGTCTCCTGCGAGTAACCGGTTCGCCCGTCCTCCCGGCGAGTCTTCTCCTCACCGGTCGCCTCCGCGGAGCCCCAGTCTGCAGCCTCGCCAGCCGCATACGGCCCTTCCTGCTCGACTGCGTTCTGTGCAACGGCATCCTGGCCAGCGACGCCTTCGGCCTGCCCACTTGTGCTATCGTCGACGACTGCCTGCCCAATCGGCATGTCCGTCCCATCCGCGGTGAACAGGTCGGCGGGGTGCCGGAGAGTCGGCTCCACCGTCCCCGTCGCATGCGCCCCCAGATTGCGGACTGCATCGGGCGTGACGTCATGACCGTCGGGCGTGTCCGCGAACGGCCGGTCGCCGTCCATTGGCAGAGCGGTCTCGTCCACGGAGCGGGGCACGAACAGGAACCAGGCAATACCGAGCACGGCAAGAAACAGCAAGAACCAGATCATCCTGATTTCCCCCCTGTTCCGTGTAGTCTACCCCGCTCTGCCAGAAACCTTTCCGAAACGGTCGACTTGCGTTCACGTGCCGCCCTTCCGCTACTCACCCGCCGGAGCCGACAGTTTGCCGCTTGGCTGGGCCGGGCCTCAGCGGAGTTCGAAACGACCAGCCCCGGCCCCCCACGCCCCTCTCGCTCCATCCGATCTGTTATAGCTGCGTGTTGCCGCTGAGCTCGGCCCCGCGGTCTTCATAACGGATTTTTCGTAACGGATACTTCGTCCTCACGGGCCGCGTCGCGGCATACGGCGCGATAACCCAGACTGCCGCGCCAAACCCGCCTCTCCGCCGGGGCATCGCAACCTCCCCAGTGGCTGTCCAGCGCTAGCCCAGCCGATGTCGACCCTATCCGACGAAAAGGATTCGGGCTCGCGATCACACCCCGTCCACATCCGGTGTGCGCGAGCCAACAGTGCCGCACAAACGGCCCGCAGCGCGCAGACCGATCTGTCGGCTAACGTCAGGAGACCGCCCTCAGGCCGTCCAAGTCGGCCGCCGAGGAGCCGCCCTGGCGGCTGCGGGCACACTTCCGGACGATCTCGCAGTACCAGGCGATGTAATGGTTCAAGTAGCGGGTGGCGATGCCGTGAAACTGCCAAAACCACCCGTACGCGTACTCGGGCACGGCCGGCAACCCGTCCCAGCAGTCCCCGGGCTCGGTCCTCCGCCCACGAGCCCTCCGCAACGCCTGGGACGCGTCTCGAAAGTGAAGGCCGCTCTGCTCGCATGCGGCGGCAAAGTAGCGCGAGTCGTAGGCGTACACCACCGACCCCGCCCGAACCAAAGCCTTCAGGCCACTGGCCAGTCGTTCCGGGGTGATCTGTCCCTGCCCAAGGTTGTACAACTGGTACCCGAAGTCGTTCTGGGCAACCAGGATCACGCTCGGCCGGCCGTCGACCAGCAGGCGGAATCGCCCGCTTGACCGCGTCGGATCCAGAACTCTCCGCCGCAACCAATTGTAATAGCCCCAGCTTCCCGGCCCGTTGCAGGTTCGGCTGCCCTTTTCCGAATAGCGGACATAGAAGTACCCCACGCAGACGTTCCCCCGCAGGCGGGTACGCGGCCGGCGGGCGAGGATGGCCAAGGCGCGGTGGCGCCACCGGAAAGCGGTCGGCAGACTGACTCGCAGCATAGCCGCCACCCGGCGGAGCGGTAGGTAATCCGAGAGCAGCTCAATCATCCGATTCCACTCCGCCCGCTTGCGCAGCCGGAACGCCGGGGAGCCCGTGGCGTCGCTGAACGTCCGGCCACACAGGCGGCAACGATACCGCCTCACCCGGGTGCCGTCGCTGCGCCTGTATACCCCGTGTGCTTTCAAAGCAGAGGCTTTGCAGTACGGGCAAGAAGCTCTCAGTGTGTTTCCGGTCACGGAGGTAAGACCTCCCATGTTCGGAATCCGTTCCCATTATCACCGAACTCAGGTTCGCTGTCAAGTCCTCCCATCGGCCTCCCAGGGGGGCTGATTCCGGCCGGCAGCCACCTGCCCCAACGCCGGCCGGGAGGTGAACAGCCCGGCGCAGGCCGCAGAAGCCCCACCCATGCCATCCGCCACACGCAGTGTGAACAGACCGGTATCTGCCGCCAACGATCCACCAGGGTCACCCTGGCCTGGTCCTCAACCACTGAGAAGGCAACAGGGCGGCGGCCGGCATGGGTCGCAAACACCGAAACGACCGGGGCGCCACAACGGGGCACCCCGGTCGCCTTGCTCGCGGGCTGACCTAACGCCCAGCCTTCAAGGCCTCTTTCAGCAGGCAGCGGTCCTGGACGGTGAGCAGGCCCATCGCCTCCGCTTCCGCCACCGCCTCGTCGTTCACCACGCCTTCCTGCATCCAGAGCACCTTCGGCTTCATAGCCATCTCGCCGATCTCCCTCACCACATCGAGCGCGTACTGCGGCGCGCGGAACACCTGCACCACGTCCACCGGGAACGGAATCTCCCGCAGCGAGGCGTACACCTTCTCCCCCAGGATCTCGCCACCCTTGGGGTTGACCGGCACGATGCGGTAGCCGCGCCGCTGCATCTCCGCGCTCACCCGGTAGCTGGGGCGTTCGGGATTGTCCGAAAGCCCCACCACTGCCAGCACCTTCGGCCCGTCGAGGACCCACGCCACCGTCTGCGGATCGTTGACGGCCATGCCAATCGCCCTCCCTTGCCTTTCCGTCAACTATTGGACGACGGCATCGCGCCGGGCGGAATGCTGCCTGGCCGGCAGGCACGCTCACGCTCCCGCCATCGCTTTCTCCAAGGCCTGCTCCAAGTCGGCGATCAGGTCCTCAACGTCCTCGAAGCCGACGGAGACCCGAATCAGGTCGTCTCCCACGCCGGCGGCCTCGCGCTGGGCCGGCGTCAGCTGGCTGTGGGTCGTGGAAGCCGGATGGATCACCAGCGACCGGGCGTCGCCGACGTTGGCCACGTGGGAGAACAGCCGGACGGAATCGATGAAGCGGGCGCCGGCCTCCAGGCCGCCCTTCAGCCCGAAGACCAGCATGCCGCCGAAGCCGCCGCTCAGGTAGCGCTGCGCCAGGGCGTGATCCGGGTGGCTGGGCAGCCCGGGATACCGCACCCAGGCCACGGCCGGGTGCTCCGAGAGGTACCGGGCGATGGCGAGCGCATTTTCGCTGATGGCCCGCATGCGCAGGGCCAGGGTGTCGAGCCCCAGGAGCAGCAGGAAGGAGTTGAACGGCGACTGGCAGCCGCCCAGGTCGCGCAGCATCTGCGCGCGCACCTTCGTGATGAAGCCGGCGCGCCCGAAGTCGACCGCGTAGCGCACCCCGTGATACGACGGATCCGGCTCCGTGAACCCCGGAAACCGGGGCGAGTTCCAGTCGAAGTTCCCGGAGTCCACCACGACGCCGCCCATCGCCACGCCGTGGCCGCCGAGCCACTTGGTGGCCGAGTGGATGACCAGGTCGGCCCCGTGCTCGATGGGCCGGCACAGGATCGGCGTGGCGAAGGTGTTGTCGATGACGAGCGGGATCCCGTGCTCGTGCGCGATCGCGGCCACACCGGCGATGTCGAAGACGTCCAGCCGGGGGTTGCCGATCACCTCGCCGAAGATCAGCCGGGTGCGCGGGGTGATGGCGCGGCGGAAGCCCTCCAGGTCGTGGGCGTCGACGAACCGCGCGGTGATCCCCCACTTCGGCAGGGTGGTGGCGAACAGGTTGTACGTGCCGCCATAAAGGCTCGCCGAGGTGACGATCTCGTCGCCGGCGTTGCAGATCGCCAGCACGGTGGCCACCAGGGCGGCGTGGCCGGAGGCGAAGGCGACGGCCCCGATGCCGCCCTCCAGGGCCGCGACGCGCGCCTCGAACGCGGCGGTCGTGGGATTGTTAATGCGTGTATAGATGTTCCCCTCGGCCTCCAGGGAGAAGAGCTGCCGGGCGTGCTCCGTCGATTGGAAGGCGTAGGCGATGGTCTGGTAGATGGGCACCGCTTGCGCACCTGTCACCGGATCGGGGCGCCACCCGGCGTGGACCGCCAGGGTCGCGGGCCGATAGCGCCCAGCGCCCGGGGCAGGGCGGTCCGGGTTCCCCTGCGGAGCGGTACCACGGCGGTCAAGCATGGCGTTCAGCCTCCATCTCCTTCATGATCGCCGGCGGCAGCACCGGCCTTGCGCCCACCCGTGTGACGACCTCGGCGCCGAGTCGGTTGGCCCGGAGCGCTGCCCGGTACGGGTCCAGCCCCCGCCGCAGGCCGTCGATCAGCGCAGCGCCCCAGGCGTCGCCGGCGCCGGTGCCATCCACGGGCGGGACTGAGGGGGTGACCGGGGGCACATAGGTGAGCCGCACCGACTCTTCGCCGTCCCCCACGACCTGCGCCAGCAAGGCTCCCTCCGGCCCCAGCTTCACCGCCACCAGCTCGGCCCGGCGGGCCAGCTCGCGGGCGGCCTCCTCCACGTCCGCACGGCCGGTGAGCGCCCGGGCCTCGTCGCGGTTGGGCATGAGCACCTGGATCCCCTCCGGCAGCTCCAGCCCGTGGCGGCGGATGAACCCGGCGGAGGAGGGGTCAAACGAGATCGGCACGCCGGCCGCCCGCGCGATCTCCAGGGCCCGGCGCAGGGCCTGCCGGGTCGAGTCCCAGAAGCAGGCGTAGCCGGTCAGGTGCAGCCATCCCGCGGCGCGGATGCGGTCCTCGGGCAGGTCGCGGGGACCGAAGAAGTGGTTCGCTCCCCGGGGCACCATCATGTGCCGGTGCACGCCGTCGCTCAGCAGCACCAGCACGGCGGTGGGGTGGTCGGGGTCCACGGCGGCGTGCACCTCGACGCCCTCGCGGCGCATGTCGTCCACCAGCGCCCGGCCCAGCAGGTCGTCGCCGACGCGGGTCGCAAAGCACACGGGGCTGCCCAGGCGGCGGGTCCAGACGGCGAAGTTGGCCGCCGAACCCCCGGGGGCGGACCGCACGTCGGCCGGGGTGTCGGTGTCGGGATCGAGGGGCGAGGATGCGGTGGCCACCACGTCGAGGACCAGGTCGCCGAAGGTGAAGAGATGCCGCATGCCGGGTCCTCCTTGACACTGAAAAGACGATCGCCGTTGGGTATGTTTCCCCAGCGGCGATCGCATTTCCTGGTTCGTCGTTGCCGGACCCCGCTTCAGCCTGGGCAGCGCATCCCCCACGCCTTGCCGTCGCTCCGGCCCGGGCGGCGCACCTCCTAGGCCTTCCCGGCGCAGCCGAAGAGCCGCATCTTCTCCTTGATGTGCTCCTTCAGCACCTCGCGGGCCGGGGCGAAGATCTTGCGGGGATCGATCTCGTGCGGCTTCTCGGCCAGCTGCCGGCGCACCTCGCCCAGGAACGCCTGGCGCAGCTCGGTGTCGATGTTGATCTTGCGGATGCCGAGCGCGATGCCCTTGCGGACGTCCTCGTCGGGGACGCCGGAGCCGCCGTGCATCACCAGGTAGGCGCCGGTCTTCTCGTGCACCGCCGCGATGCGGTCGAAGTCCAGCTTGGGCGGCAGCTTGTACGGGCCGTGGGCGGTGCCGAAGGACATCGCCAGGGCGTCCACCCCGGTGGCCTCGTAGAACTCGATGGCGTCGGGGACGGGCGTCAGCATCGCCTCGCGCTCGTCGACGGAGATGTCGTCCTCCACGCCGCCGATCTTGCCGATCTCGCCCTCCACGGAAACGCCCACGGCGTGGGCGATCTTCACGATCTCCCGGGTCCGGGCGATGTTCTCTTCCTTATCTAACTGCGACCCGTCGAACATGACCGAGGTGAAGCCCGCCCGGATGCAGGCGATCACCATGTTGAAATCGGTGCCGTGGTCCAGGTGCAGGGCCATGGGCACGGTGGCCTTGGCGGCCGCGGCCTTCACCATGCTGACGATGTACTCGAGCCCGGCGTACTTGATGGCCCCCTGGCTGGCCTGCAGGATCACGGGCGACCGGGCCTCCTCCGCCGCCGCGACGATCGCCTGGACGATCTCCATGTTGTTGCAGTTGAATGCGCCGACCGCGTACTTCCCTTTCTCTGCTTCATCCAATAGCGTCCTGAGTGAGACCAGTGCCATCGTCTTTCCTCCCACCGCCCCGAGGGGCGCTTTTGGTTGTACGTGGACAGTTATGCTAGCGGTGCGGCCGCTTCCTATCGCCCAGGATATAGATTCTTTCTATACGTCTCATAGGGCACGTCGCGAAGGGCAGCCCGGCCCCCTCGGGGCTCACCGCCCCGCCGGCTGCAGCAGCGCCTCCGTGTTGGCGCCGCCGGGCGGCACGATCGGGAACACGTTCTCCTCCTCGGCCACCACAGCCTCCAGAAGGACCGGTCCCTCGTGGGCCCGCGCCGCGGCCACCGCCGCCTCCAGCTCCCCGAGCCGCCGGACCCGCAGCCCCTTGATCCCGTACGCCTCGGCCAGCTTCACGAAGTCCGGCATGCCGGGCCGGAGGTCGACCTCCTTGTATCGGCCCTTGTAGAACATCTCCTGCCACTGGCGCACCATGCCCAGGTAGCCGTTGTTGATGAGGACGATCTTGATCGGCAGCCGCTCCTGCACCACGGTGGCCAGCTCCTGGATGCACATCTGGAACGAGCCGTCGCCGGTGATGAGCACCACCTCCCGGTCCGGGCGGCCGATCGCCGCGCCGATCGCCGCCGGGAGGCCGAAGCCCATCGTGCCGAGCCCGCTGGAGGAGAGCCAGGTCCGGGGCTCGGTGCGGGTGCAGTAGTGGGCCGCCCACATCTGGTGCTGGCCGACGTCCGTGGCCACGATGGCCTTCGGCCCGAAGGCGGCCTGCACCGCCTGGATCACCTGCTGCGGCTTCGGCACCGCGTCCGGCTCGGTGGGGATCTCCTCGCCCCGGCGCACGCCCCAGAGCGGGAACTGCTCCTGCCAGGCCCGGACCTGCGCCCGCCACTCCGGCAGGGTCTGGGACCAGTCGCCCAGGGCCTCGTTGATCTGGCTGAGCACGGCGGCGCAGTCGCCCACCAGCGGGATGTGCGCCGGCAGGTTCTTGGACATCTCCGCCGGGTCGATGTCGATGTGGATGATGCGCGCCTTGGGCGCGAACCGGGAGGCCATGCCGGTCACCCGGTCGTCGAACCGCATCCCGCAGGCGATCAGGAGGTCGGAGTTGGCCACCGCGCGGTTCGCGGCGAACGTCCCGTGCATGCCCACGAGCCCCAGGCAGAGGGGGTGGTCCATCGGGAAGCCGCCGAGCCCCATCAGGGTCTCGACGACCGGGGCGTCCATGCGCTCCGCCAGGACCCGGAACGGCCCGTCGGCGCCCTCGGACGAGATGACGCCGCCGCCGCAGATCAGCACCGGCCGCTGCGCGGCCTTGATGGCCTCGGCCGCGGCCGCCACCGCCTCAGGGCTGGCCTCCCGGGGGACCCGGTAGCCCGGCAGGTGGATCCGCGGCGGGTACTCCCAGCGGACCGGGGCGTTCGTCACGTCCTTGGGGATGTCGATCAGCACGGGCCCGGGCCGGCCGGTGCGGGCGATGTAGAAGGCCTCCCG
This sequence comes from Bacillota bacterium, assembly GCA_003242675.1. Next base: position 7,737 of record QGVE01000038.1, read on the forward strand.
CACCACCCGCAGGAGGTCGTTCGGATCCGTCACCAGGTAGTTGTGCTTCGTCACGGGCATCGTTATGCCGGTGACATCCGCCTCCTGGAAGGCATCCCGCCCGATGAGCGGGCGCACCACCTGCCCCGTGATCGCCACGATGGGCGTCGAGTCCATCATGGCGTCGCAGAGGCCGGTGACCAGGTTGGTCGCGCCGGGGCCGGACGTGACCAGCACCACCCCCACCTTGCCGGTCGCCCGGGCGTACCCCTCGGCCGCGTGGATGGCCCCCTGCTCGTGCCGGACCAGCACGTGGCGGATGGGGCTGTCGTAGAGCGCGTCGTAGATGTAGAGACTCGCCCCGCCCGGATACCCGAAGATGACCTCGACCCCCTCCATCTCCAGGGCCCTGAGCAGGGCTCTAGCCGCCTGCATCTCCATCGCTCCGTCCTCCCTTGCTCACTCCTCCGGCGTGCGCAGCACCGCACCCGTGTTGGCGGAGGTGACCAGGGCGGCGTACCGCCCCAGCCAGCCCCGCCGCGCCTTCGGCGCGGGCCTGACCCACCGCGCCCGGCGCCGCTCCAGCTCCTCCGGCGGCACGTCCAGCCAGAGCCGGCGGGCGGGGATGTCGATCGTGATCACGTCGCCGTCCTGCACGAGGGCGATCGGCCCGCCCTCGGCCGCCTCGGGGGAGATGTGGCCGAGGCAGATGCCCCGGGTGCCGCCGGAGAACCGGCCGTCGGTGATCAGGGCGACCTCCTTGCCCAGGCCCATCCCCACGATGGCCGACGTGGGCGCCAGCATCTCCGGCATGCCGGGGCCGCCCTTCGGGCCCTCGTAGCGGATCACCACCACGTGGCCCGGCTGCACCCGGCCGCCGAAGATCCCCCGCAGCGCCTCTTCCTCGGAGTCGAAGCAGATCGCCCGCCCGGTGAACGTGGTGATCGACGGATCCACCGCCCCCACCTTCAGCGCCGCGCCGTGCGGGGCCAGGTTGCCGAAGAGGATCGCCAGCCCGCCGGTCTCGGCGTACGGGTTCTCCACCGGGCGGATGACCTCCGGGTTCCGGTTCTCGGCCTCCGCCCAGAGCTCGCCGATCGTCCGGCCCGTCACCGTCAGGCAGCCGGGGTGGAGCGTCCCCTCCTTGCGGGCCAGCTCCTTCAGGATCGCCATCACGCCGCCGGCCGCATGGACGTCCTCGATGTGCACCTCCGACGTGGCCGGCGAGACCTTGCAGAGGTACGGCACCCGGGCGGAGAGCTGGTTGATCCGCTCCAGCGGGTACTCGATCCCGGCCTCGGTGGCGATGGCCAGGGTGTGCAGGACGGTGTTGGTGGAGCCGCCCATGGCGATATCCAGCGCAAAGGCGTTGTCGATGGCCCCCGGCGTGACGATGTCCCGGGGCTTCGGGCCTCCGGCGAGGGCCATCTCCACGATGCGTCGGGCCGCGGCCCGGGCCAGGGCCTCCCGCTCGGCCGACTTCGCCAGGGCCGTGCCGTTGCCCGGGAGGGCCAGGCCCAGGGCCTCGGACAGGCAGTTCATCGAGTTGGCGGTGAACATCCCCGAGCAGGAGCCGCAGGTGGGGCAGGCGAGGTCCTCCAGCTCCTTCAGCTCCTCGTCGGTCATCAGCCCCCGGCTGTGCGCCCCGACCCCCTCGAAGACCGTGATGAGGTCCGCCCTGCGGCCGTCCTTCAGCCGCCCTGCGGCCATCGGGCCGCCGGAGATGAAGATCGTCGGGATGTTCACCCGCACGGCCGCCATCAGCATGCCGGGGGTGACCTTGTCGCAGTTGGGGATGCAGATGAGGGCATCGAACTGATGTGCCTCGACCATCGTCTCCACGGCGTCGGCGATCAGCTCCCGGCTGGGCAGGCTGTACCGCATGCCGAAGTGGCCCATGGCGATCCCGTCGTCGACGGCGATGGTGTTAAAGAGGAAGGGCACTCCGCCCGCCTCCCGGACGGCCTCCTTCACCAAGTCGCCGAACTCCTTCAGGTGGACGTGCCCCGGCACGATGTCCGTGTAGCTGTTGGCGATGCCGATGAAGGGCTTTCCCAGGTCGGAGTCGGTCACGCCGGTCGCCTTCAGCAGCGCCCGATGCGGCGCCCGGTCCGGCCCTTTCTTGATGATGTCGCTGCGCAACGTCTATCCCTCCGGGTAGATGGGCGTGCCCTCCTCCTGGACCCGCCGGCGGAACTCGGCCATCAGCCGCTTGGTGACCTCGCCGGGCACGCCCGCGCCGATCTTCCGGGCGTCGCACTCCACCACCGGCACGATCTCCGCCGCGGTGCCCGTGAGGAAGCACTCGTCTGCCGTGTACAGGTCGAAGAGGGTGAAGGTGCCCTCCTCCACCTCGTACCCCAGGTCCCGGGCGTACTCCATCACCGCCGCCCGGGTGATGCCCGGCAGAATCCCCAGGTGCACCGCCGGGGTGATCAGCCGCCCGTTCTTCACGATGAAGACGTTGTCGCCGGTGCCCTCGCAGACGTACCCTTCCTTGTTCAGCATGATGACCTCGGGGTACCCCTGGGTCGCCGCGCTGATCTTGGCGAGGATGCTGGTGAGGTAGTTGAGGCTCTTCACCTGCGGCCAGACCGTATCCGGCGGGTTGCGGCGGGTGGAGACGGAGATCACCTGCATGCCCCGGGTGTAGACCTCCTCGGGGTAGAGGTGGATGGAGTCGGCGATGCAGACCACCGTCGGCCGGGGGCACTTGCGGGGGTCGAGCCCCAGGTCGCCCCGGCCCCGGGACACCACCAGCCGGATGTAGGCGTCCCGCAGGTCGGACCGGCGCAGCGTCTCCAGCACCACCTCCTCCATCTCCTTCCAGGAGAGCGGGATCTCGAGCCAGATGGCCTTGGCCGAGTCGTAGAGCCGGTTCAGGTGTTCGGTGAGCCGGAAAACCCGCCCCCCGTACGCCCGGATGCCCTCGAAGACGCCGTCGCCGTACAGGAAGCCGTGGTCGAAGACGGAAATCTTGGCCTGATCCTTGGGGTACCATTCCCCGTCCACGTAGATCTGGATCGACACGGCCTACCCCTCCCCTGTTTCAGTCTCCGTACGCCCGCATCTGCCAGCCCGGGGCCGGGTCGTCCGACACGGCCAGGGCGGCGCCGGACAGGATCTTGTTCATGGCGTTGATGTAGGCCCTGGCGGAGGCCTCGATCACGTCCGTGGAGGTCCCCCGCCCCGAGGCCACCCGCTCGCCGGAGCGCACCCGCACGGTCACCTCGCCGAGGGCGTCCTGCCCCTCGGTCACGGCGTTGAGCCGGTAGTCCAGCAGCTCCCCCTCGAAGCGGGCGGCCCGGTCGATGGCGTGGTAGAGGGCGCTGATCGGCCCGTCGCCCGAGGCGGCCTCCTGAATCACCGCGCCGTCCCGCACCAGCCGGACCGAGGCCGTCGCCATCCGGTCGCTCCCGACCACCACCTGGAAGGACTCGAGGCGGCAGACCTCCGCCACCGTCCAGTGCGCCTGCTCCTCGCCGATGATGGCCAGCAGGTCGTGGTCGGTGATCGTCCGCTTCCGGTCGGCCAGCTCCTTGAACCGCCGGAAGGCGGCGTCGATCTCGGCGTCGCTGAGCTGGTACCCCAGGTCCTCCAGCCGGGCCCGGAAGGCCGCCCGCCCGGAGTGCTTGCCCAGCACCAGGGAGGACGCGGGGACGCCGACGTCCTCGGGCCGCATGATCTCGTAGGTGGCCCGGTGCTTCAGCATGCCGTCCTGGTGGATGCCGGACTCGTGGGCGAAGGCGTTCGCCCCGACGATGGCCTTGTTGGGCTGCACCGGGACGCCCGTGACGCTCTGGAGGAGCCGGGAGGTGCGATAGATCTCACGGGTGTTGATGCCGGTCTCGGCGCCCCACTGGTCCCGCCGGACCTGCAGCGCCATGACGATCTCCTCCAGGGCCGCGTTGCCCGCCCGCTCGCCGATGCCGTTGATGGTGCACTCCACCTGCGTGGCGCCGGCCTCGATCGCCGCCAGGGTGTTGGCCACCGCCAGCCCCAGGTCGTTGTGGCAGTGCACGGAGAACTGGACCCCGTCGGGGGCGTCCACGTGCTCGATGAGGAAGCGGATGAGGTCGTAGTACTCCTTCGGCGTGGTGTAGCCCACGGTGTCGGGGACGTTGAGGATCGTGGCCCCCGCCCGGGCCGCCACGGTGAAGATCTGCACCAGGAAGTTCCAGTCCGACCGGGTCGCGTCCTCGGCCGAGAACTCCACCTCCGGCCCCAGGGAGCGGGCGAAGGCCACCGCATCCCGGGCCGCCCGCACCACTTCCTCCGGCTTCTTGCGGAGTTTGTACTCCATGTGGATCGGCGAGGTGGCGATGAAGGTGTGGATGCGCGGCTTCTTGGCGACCTTCACCGCCTCGTAGCACCGCCGGATGTCGTCCTCGTTCGCCCGGGCCAGGCCGGCGATCGTGGGCCCGCTGACGGTTTCGGCGATCTTGCGCACGGCTTCGAAGTCGCCGGGGGAAGCGGCGGGAAACCCGGCCTCGATGACGTCAACGCCCAGCTTGGCCAGCTGGCGGGCCACCTCCAGCTTGGCCTCCGGCGTCATGCCGAACCCGGGAGCCTGTTCACCATCCCGCAGGGTGGTGTCGAAGATCCGAATCCGCCGCATCGCCATCACCCTCCCCTACTCGTTTCCTACCGCCCCGACCGGCTTGGGGAGCCAGGGCATCATCGCCCGGAGCCGGGCGCCGACCTGCTCGATCGGGTGCGCCGCGTTCTGCCGCCGCAGGGCGGTAAAGCGCGGACGCCCCACCTGGTTCTCCAGGATCCAGTCCTTGGCGAAGGTGCCGTTCTGGATCTCCGCCAGGATCTGCTTCATCCGCTCCTTCACCTCGGGCCCGATCACCCGGGGTCCGCTGACGTAGTCGCCGTACTCGGCCGTATCGCTGATGGAATAGCGCATGGCGGCCATGCCGCCCTCGTACATCAGGTCCACGATCAGCTTCAGTTCGTGCAGGCACTCGAAATAGGCGATCTCCGGCGCATATCCGGCCTCGGTCAGCACCTCGAAACCGTACTTCACGAGCTGGGTCAGACCGCCGCAGAGCACGGCCTGCTCGCCGAAGAGGTCAGACTCGCACTCCTCCTTGAACGTGGTCTCAATGACGCCGGCCCGGGTGCCGCCGATGCCCTTCGCCCACGCGAGGGCGACGTCCCGGCAGCGGCCGGTGGCATCCTGGTGAATCGCCATCAGACAGGGCACGCCCCGGCCTTCCAGGTACTGCCGCCGGACCAGGTGGCCGGGGCCCTTGGGGGCGATCATGAAGACGTCCACGTCCGCCGGCGGCCGCACCTGGCCGAAGTGGACGGCGAACCCGTGGCCGAAGCCCAGGGCCTTGCCCGGCCTCAGATGGGGCCGGATCTGCTCTGCGAAGACCTGCCCCTGCTGCTCGTCGTTGATCAGCAGCATGATCACGTCGGCCTCCTCGGCCGCGGCCGCCACCGGGGCCACCCGGAGGCCCGCCTCCTCGGCCTGGGCCCAGCGGGGGCTGCCCTCCCGCAGGCCGACGGTCACATCCAGGCCTGAATCCTTCAGGTTGAGGGCGTGAGCATGCCCCTGGCTGCCGAAACCGATGACCGCGATCTTCTTCCCCTGCAGGACCGCGAGGTTCGCATCAGACTCGTAATACAGCCGCGTCATCGCAGCGCTCCTCCTTCGGTACCGTCATCGACTGCGCCCCGCGCGCCAGGGCGATGATCCCCGTGCGGGCGACCTCCTGGACGCCGAACTCCTGCGCCAGGCTGATCAGGGCCTCCACCTTGTCGTGGGTGCCCGTGACCTCGAGGATGACCGCCTCGTGGCCCACGTCCACCACGCTGGCCCGGAAGACCGACGCCAGCTGCAGCACCTGCGGCCGGCGCTCCGGGTCGACGCTGACCTTGATCAGGGCCATCTCGCGGGCCACGCTGTGCTCCGCGTCCAGATCGGCGACCTGGATGACCTCGATCAGCTTGTCGAGCTGCTTGGAGACCTGATCGAGGGTGGCCTCGTCGCCCTCCACCACCAGGGTCATCCGGGAGATGGCCGGGTTTTCTGTCACCCCGACCGCCAGGCTCTCGATATTGAACCCCCTCCGCCGGATCAACCCCGCCACCCGTGCGAGCACGCCCGGGTGGTTCTCCACCAGGACCGCCAGGATGCGCTTCACCCGACCTCACCTCCTCCGCCTCGCAGTCCGTGAAAATCAAAATCCCTACCGCCAGGTTCCACGCCTGGCGATAGGGACGACTGACGCCGTGGTACCACCCTACTTCGCCCTTCCCCGCGGAGGGGAAGAGCCTCATCTTGGCATAACGGCCTTGCGGCCGGCGCCCGCCTACTGACTGTGCGGTCCGTGGCCCGGATCGCGCACAGAGGTTCAGCGGGGCAGCTCAGGGGTGAGTTCGGACCGGGACGAGTACGGCCTTCCCACCGCCGGCCGCTCTCTGGGACCCGTTGGACCGGTCCTACTATCCCCATCATGGCTTTGCGCCCTATTCGCTTTCTGCGCTGACCGATCGCACTTTACTAAGCTAACGTGCCAGCGTATTGATTGCGATTGTAACCACGCCTCCGCGCTCTGTCAACACCCCTTGCACACATTTTCACATTTACCGGGTAGATCGGCGCGGACCGGGCCCGGAAAAAGCGCGCGAAAACCCCGGGACAAGGCAAAAAAAAAAAGAGATAACCCGCACCCCCGGACGGGCCTAGATCGCGTACAGCTCCCGCGTCACCTCTTCCTGCAGCGCCCGGTGGATCAGCCCGTCCTCGTAGAGCCCGACGAACTCTGGCACGAGGTCGGGGTCGAACTGGGTGCCGGCACAGCGGCGGATCTCCGCCACCGCCGCCTCCATGCTCAGCGGTTCGCGGTAGACCCGAACGCTGGTCATGGCGTCGAACGTGTCCACGATCGCCAGGATGCGCCCCTCGATAGGGATCTCCTCACCCGCGAGCCCGTGCGGGTATCCCTTGCCGTCCCAGCGCTCGTGGTGGTACAGCACGAACGGAATCGCCGGGACCAGGGCGTCGATGCCCTGCAGGATCTGCGCCCCGATCGTCGTGTGCTGCTTCATCAGCTCGTACTCCTCGGGGGTCAGGCGCCCGGGCTTGCGCAGGATCGCATCCGGAACGCCGATCTTCCCGATGTCGTGGAGCAGGGCGCCCATGCGGGCGATGGAGAGCCGCTCCCGCTTCCATCCGAGCCGGTCGCAGAACGCGATCGTGATGCGCGCCACCCGGTCGGTGTGGCCGCGCGTGTAGGGATCGCGGGCCTCGATGGAGTTCGCCAACGCCCCCACCGTGGCGACCAGCAGCCGCTCCAGCTCGATCGTCCGCTGCCGCACCAGCTGGTACTCCCGGTTCAGATCCTCGGCGTACGAGAGCAGCTGGGCGCGCAGCTGTCCGATCTCCGCCGCGTGGCGGGCCAGGTCGGCCCTCACGTCCGCAAAGTCCCGAGCCAGAAGCAGGCTCTGGCTGCGCCAGTAGCGTACCTCCCGCTCCAGCTCGGCGCGCGAGAGCCCGGCGATGTCGTCGAACATGTCGTCTCAGTCCCCCACCTGCCCGAGGAGCTTCTCGACAGCCCCCAGCAGGCGCAGGGGGCTGTACGGCTTGGGCAGGAAGACGTCGGGGCCGGCCTCGCCGACCTCCGGAGGCGTCTCCCGCTCCGTCAGCAGGATGACCGGGGTGCTGCCGCCCATGCCTTGCTTGATGGCGCGACACACCTCCACGCCGCTGAGACCCGGGACGGACTCGTCCACGATCACCAGGTCCGGCTTGTGCTTCTCCCGAAGCGCGAGCGCCTGTACGCCGCCCGAAGCCTCGATGATCTCGTACCGCGGATCCTGAAGGGTGGCACGCAGCAGGTTGCGTCGCGAAGGGTCTGCGTCGGCGATCAGGATTTTCTTGACCAACCGGCTTTCCTCCTTGCGGGGGTTGCGCCAAGAGACTCCTGTTCGCTTCCGCGCCTTGGAACTCCTGCTATTCCTGGACTGTTGCTCGCTTGAAAGAACCCAATACCTTACAATAGTTGGCATAGTTCGCCAGCTCCGCCAGCGCCTCGCGGACCGGCGGGTCGTCCCGGTGACCCTCGAAGTCCAGATAGAACACGTACTCCCAGGGGCGGTGGCGCGAGGGCCGCGACTCCAGCTTGAGCAGGTTGATGTTCCGCCTGGCCAGGGCGCCCAAAGCCATGTAGAGCGACCCGGGCTGGTGCGCCAGGGCGAGCACGAGCATCGTCTTCTGCGGCCCCTCCTCCCGCGGGGCCGGATCCCGCTGCAGCTGCACGAAGCGGGTCACGTTGTCGCGGATGGTCTGAATCGACTCCGCCAGCACCGCCAGCCCGTACCGCTGCGCGGCGCCGAGGCCGGCCACCGCCGCAACGCCGGTCAGGTTCTGCTCCCGGATCATCTTGGCCGCCCCGGCGGTGTCGTAGGTGGCCATCACCTCGACGCCGAGCTCCCGCAGGAAGCGGTCGCACTGCGCGAGCGCCTGCGGATGGGAAATCACCCGGCGGATGTCGGCCAGCGTCTGGCCGGGGAGGGCCAGGAGCGCGTGGTTGACGGGCAGGAGCACCTCCCCGGCGACGTACAGGTCGTACTGGCGCAGGAGGTCATACACGTCGTTGATCGACCCGGCCTGTGAATTCTCGACCGGTGCGAGCCCGAAATCCACCTTGCCGCTGGCCACCGCCTCGAAGAGGTCGACGAAGGACTTGCACGGATACGGCTCCGCCGAGGGGCCGAACCGGGCGCGCACCGCCTCTTCCCCGTAGGCCCCCAGCTCCCCCTGGAAGGCGACGACCGGCATGCTGTTCACTCCCAAAACAAAATGGTTGCGGTCATTCTACCACATCTCCCGCGCGCAGGGCGACCGGCTCGGTATCCGATTTGGGCCCGGCGAATATGTATGAGTATACGGTAAATGGGAACTATAGTGATGACAGAGCAAACAGTCCCATGTGAACCTGCCCGGGGAGAAAGAAGGGTGATTTCATCTTCTCCCTTTATTGACAATATTTGGGTGGCATGGGATAATGAGTTCTGCAAACGTTGGACCGGCCGGCGGCCCCTTGGTCTACGCCGTGCCACCAACGAAAGGAAAGGTTGGTGAAGGGATTGAAACAGCAGGCCGATTCGGCCCCCGCGGATCGCTTCACGCCTGAAAACGTCCTCCCTCTCCTTCAGACCATCGCCGATCTGGTGGAGAAGCGCTGTCACCGATTCCTCAGCCGGAACTACGGGCTGACCATGCCCCAGTACCAGCTGCTCCTCGCGGCGATGAGCGGCGGCGCGACCACCCTCGGCAGCCTGGCGGACGAGCTCAACTGTTCCCGGGGCAACCTCACAGGAGTGGCCGACCGCCTGGAGCGGGACGGCTGGCTGGTGCGGGAGCGCAGTACCGAAGACAGGCGGGTGGTCAACATCCGCCTCACGGAGAAGGGCAAGAAGGTCTGGGAGATCCGGGACGCGCTGGCCAGGGAGATGGCCGAGATCGCGCAGATCTGGTCCCCGGACGAGATGACGATCATGCTGCGTGCGCTGGAACGCCTCTACACCGAGCTCAAAGGCGAAGCCGCCCGGCCGACCGGCGAGAAGCCGGCAACCGAAGCGATGTAAGCAGGGACCACCTGGGCACCGCCAGGTGGTCCCTGCGCGTCAGCTCCAGGGCCAGAGGATCGCCAGCCACCGCTCCAGGCGCGGGGCGAGGGGGCCCGCCATCGCCAGCAGCTCCCGCCGGGTGAGGCTGCGGGTGGCGATCAGGGTCCCGCCGTAGAGCACGGGAGCGGCCACCGCCGCCAGGGCCAGAGCCTCGATCCGTCCGGCCGAACCCCACAGGGCGGCGATCAGCCCGGCCAGGCCGGCGCCCATGACCAGTGAGGCGAACATCGGCCCCATCAGGATCCGCCCCCAGGGCAGGGGCTCCGCCAACAGCCGCTCCAGGGCCCGGGCGTTCAGCCACAGCGCGGTGAAGAACATGGCGACCGAGGCCGCCGCGACGCCGTTTACGTCCACGCCCCGGATCGGCGCGAGGAGCCCGTCCAGGGCCAGCTTCAGCCCCATGGCCAGGGTGAGGTTGCGCATCGGCGCGCCGGTCTCCCCCAGCGCCTGGAGCTGGGCGACGGTCATCCAGGTCAGCGGCCCGAGCAGGGCCACCGGACCCAGGTGGCGCAGGGGATCCGCCGCCAGCGGCTCCCCGAAGAGCAGGGCGATCGGGGTGGCGAGCACCATCGCGCCGATGGCCACCGGCAGGCAGGACAGGCTCGCCGTCCGGAGCCCCATCACCACCCGCTGCCGCACCGCCTCCAGGTCCCCCCGGGCCTGGGCGGCGGTGAGCGTGGGCACCAGTGCGTTGGCCACGGCGTTGGTGAGGACGAAGGGGAACCACACCACCTGCACGGCGATCCCGGCGTAGGCGCCGTAGAGCGCCGTCGCCTCGGCGGGCGGGTAGCCGGCCCGGAGGAACCCCCGCTGCACGATGGAGACGTCCAGGACGTTGAGGAGGGGCATCGTCACGGAGCCCAGGGTGACGGGCCAGGCCAGGTGGAGCATGCGCCGGCCCAGCCCCGGCGGGATCCGGCGCCCCTCCTTCGCCTGTTCTTCCTCCCGGGCCCGCTCCCCGCGGACCCGCCGCAGCATGAAGAGCACCGAGGCCAGGGCCCCGACCGTGATCCCGAGGGCGGCCCCGGCCGCACCGTACTCCAGGCCGTAGGGCATGAGCAGCAGGGCCGCGCCCATGGTGACGGCGATCTTCGTCCCCTGCTCGATCAGCGAGGCCAGGGCGGAGGGGGTCATCCGCTTCTGGCCCTGCATGTAGTGGCGGAGGACGGAGTCCAGCCCGTTCAGGATGATCGCCGGGGCCAGAGCGACCAGGGGCCAGTAGGCGCGGGGGTCGCCGAGGGCCCGGGCGAGCAGCGGCGCGCCGATGAGCAGGAGGCACGCCGCGGCGGTGCCGGCGAGGAGGCCGTACGTCAGCGCCAGCCGGAGGACCGCCTGCATCACGTCCCGCCGGCCGCGCGCGTGATACTCGGCCACCAGGTTCTGCACGGCGACGGGCACGCCCCCCACCGCCAGGTGGAGCAGGGCGTTGTACGCCGGCAGGGCCATCTGGTAGATGCCCAGGCCCTCTGAGCCCACCAGGCGGGTGAGGGGCAGCCGCACCAGGAGGTTCCCGACCTTGATGAGGAGCCCCGCCAGGGCCAGGGCGGCAGCGCCCCTCAGCACCGACTCGCGCCGGGTCATGCTCGTCCCCCCTCCGAAGGAGGGTATGCGGGGGCCCCGGAGGACATGCCGGAGCCGGGTGCGGAGCCGCGCATGGCCCGGATGCGGCCGTCGTGGGACCGGCGGGCGGGAGGAGTTCGCCTCCGCACGACTAATACAGTTAACTGTTAGGGGAGGCGAACGAAGCTCTTATGGATCAGGCGCGGCGGAACCTCTACGTGCTCTGGGTCGGCAACTTCCTCGCGGCATGCAGCTTTTCGCTGGTGATGCCGTTCCTGCCCCGGTTCATCGCGGAGCTGGGCGTGACGGAGAACCTCTACACCTGGTCGGGGCTGATCTATTCGATCACGTTCCTCTCCAGCTCCATCATGGCGCCCGTCTGGGGCAACCTGGCGGACCGGTACGGGCGCAAGCCCATGCTGATCCGGGCGGGCGTCGCCATCAGCATCGTGTACGTGCTGATGAGCCTCGTGAAAACCCACGTGCAGCTCTTCTGGCTGCGCCTGCTGAACGGCGCCTTCTCCGGGTTCATCCCGTCGGCGGTGGCGCTCGTCGCCACCAACACGCCGGAGGACCGGGTGGGCCGCTACCTGGCCATCCTGCAGACCGGCATGGCCACCGGCACCATCCTGGGGCCGCTGCTCGGCGGCACCCTGGCGGAGATCGTGGGCATCCGCTGGACGATGCGCGTGGCCGCCTGCCTGATCTTCGCCGCGGTGCTGTTGGTCATCTTCCTGGTGCGGGAGCGGGTCCTCGGCGCGGGGCAGACCCGCACCAGCGTGGTCGCGGACCTGAAGATCGCCGTCTCGCACCGGCGGCTCCTGGCGCTGCTGGTCTCGGCCCTGCTCATCCAGGCCTCGCTGCAGTCGCTCCAGCCGATTCTCTCGAACTTCATCCCGACCCTGGCCCGTGAAGGGTGGATCACCGCCGTCACCCGCGCGCTCTTCGGCCAGGGCGAGGCCACGGACTTCATCGTCGGCTTCGTCTTCTCCCTGCCGGCGATCGCGACGGTGCTGATGGCGCCGCGCCTCGCCCGGGTGGGCGAGCGAATCGGCTTCGCCCGGCTGCTCTCCGCCGGGCTGCTGGCCGCCGGCCTGCTGATCCTGCCGCAGTCGCTGGTGCGGACCGTGGGCTGGATGATCCTCTTGCGCTTCGCCTTCGGCATCGCCACGGCGGCCGCGCTGCCCTCGGTCAACGCCGCCCTGGCGGAGGAGGTGCACCCCTCGTTCCGGGGCCGGGCGTACGGCATCAACACGAGCGCCAACAACCTGGGGTCGGTGCTGGGCCCGTCGCTGGGCGGATGGGTGGCCGACGCCTTCGGCCCCCGGGCCGTCTTCGTGCTGACGGGACTCGTCCTGCTGGCGACCTCGGCCTGGGTGCAGCGGATGCTGGTCCACGGGCCGGAGGGGCCGCTGGTGGGGGCACC
>QGVE01000039.1 GCA_003242675.1 Bacillota bacterium
CGCCATCTTCCAGAAGGAGGAGCAGGTGGCGGCCGAGCTGAAGAAGATCGAGGACAAGATCGCCGAGGTCCGCGCCAAGGTCGCCGGCGGCAGCGAGAAGGCGCTGATCCTGCTCTCCAACGACAAGGCCATCAGCGCCTTCGGCCCCGGATCCCGCTTCGCCCTGATCCACGACGTGCTGGGCTTCCCCGCCGTCGACCCGACCATCGAGGTGAGCACGCACGGCCAGCAGGTCTCCTTCGAGTACGTGAAGGAGAAGAACCCCGACTACATCTTCGTCATCGACCGGGCGGCGGTCGTCTCCAGCGGCGGCCAGCTGGCCAAGGACACCTTCAACAACGACCTGGTCAAGCAGACCAACGCCTACAAGAACGGCAAGATCATCTACCTGGACCCCTACTACTGGTACCTCTCCGGCGGCGGGCTCGTCTCGGTTTCGCGCATGATCGACGAGGTGGCCGCGGCCCTGGACTGAGCGGCACGCGCAAGACCGCCAGGCCTGCGCAGGCAGGTCTGGCGGTCGGTCTTTTCGCATAGGATGGGTCGTTGTGAACCAGCCTGAGGCGGAGAGGAGTGTGGTGACCATGACCCAGGCCGGCACTGTGAGCCACTACTTCGCCGGGGCCAACACTCCGGCCGGGTTCTATTCGCGGTACGATCAGATCGCGCCCGCCGACGCACAGAAGGTCTTCATCCTGAAGGGCGGGCCCGGGACGGGCAAGTCCACGTTCATGAAGCGCATCGCCGCGGACCTGGTCGCCCGCGGGTACGACGTCGAGTACTTCCACTGCTCCGCGGACAACGAGGGCATCGACGCGATCTACGTCCCCGCCGCGGGCGCCGCAGTGCTGGACGGCACAGCCCCCCACGTGGTGGACCCGAAGTTTCCCGGCGCGGTGGAGGAGATCATCAACCTGGGGCAGTTCTGGGATGAGCGGGCGCTGCGGTCGCCCGCGGTGCGGGAGGAGATCATCCGGCTGACCCGGGGCTACAAGGTGTGGTTCCAGCGGGCTTACGATGCCCGCCGGGCGGCGCTGGCCTGGCTGGAGGAGTGGGCCGGGTACTACCGGGAGTGCCTGGACGTGGGGCGCGTCTACGCCGCCAGTGAGGCCCTCATCGCACAGCTCCTCCCGCCCGTGGCGAGTCCCGCCCGGGCCGGCCGAGCCCGCCGGCTTTTCGCCTCCGCCATCACGTACGGCGGGGCCCGGACCTTCCTCGATTCGCTGTTCGACGGGCTCACGCGGCGCATCGTCCTCACGGGGCCGCCCGGGACGGGGAAGAAGACGATCGCAGGGCGGCTGGCGGACGCCGCGCTGGCCAGGGGCCATGACCTGGACGTCTTCCACTGCACCATGTACCCCGAGCGGGTGGACCACGTCCGGCTGCCGGGGCTGGGCGCGGGGGTGATCACCTCGTTCTGGCCGCACGAGTACGCGCCGCGGCCCGGCGATGAAGTGATCGACACGGGAGCGTTCGTCCAACATGACAGGCTGTCCGTGTACGCGGAGGCGATCGCCGGTGCCGAGGCGGCCTACCGCGCGGCCCTGCAGCGGGAGATGTACCTGCTGGGCCAGGCCAAGGCCTGGCATGACGAGCTCGAGCGGTGCTACATCCCCCACATGGACTTTGAGGGCATGGAGCGGCTCCGGGAGGCAACGCTGGAGCGGATCCTGGCGCTGATCGCGGAGCGGGGGGCATAGGTAGAGGCATCGGGCAGATGATGAAATGTGGACATACCCTCCGCCCGGCAGGGGGGTATGTCCACGTTCGCGCCGGCACGCCAGCGGCCGGGCGGGCGGTGATCGCTCCCCCGCTAATCGTCCTGGGTCGCGTCCCGCAGGTGGCGCTCCAGGGCCCGTTCGAGTTCCGCGAGGGCGCTGAGCATCTCCTCCCGCAGCCAGTGCCGGGTGCGGGACTGGTTGAAGTAACGGACTGCCAGCAGGGCGGCGTGCGCCCCCGCCAGAGGGATCTCCAGCTCTGCCGGCCGTACGGAGTTGGGGATCGCGACCAGGAGGCCCCGGATCTCCTCGATCTCGGCGTTGGCCAGGTCCATGCGGGCCACCTCGAGCACGACCTCCAGCGACCCCTTCAGCACGAACGGGTTCCTGACCCTGACGGACAGCGTGGACATGGCAAGACCCTCCCCTGGTAGGAGGGTATGTCCACCTGCCGCCCGCACATGCCAGCCGCCGCCCGGGAGGGGAATCGGACCGCAGCGGGAACTACTCCCTTCTAAGAACGCCTGCTGGCCCGCGCCGCGTGGCGCAGCAGGTTCGTGAGGGCCCGCGCCTCCTCGGGGCGGGGCTGGGCCCGCATGAGCAGGGCGCGCAGGCGCGCCGCCGAGGCGGCGCGGCGGGTCGGGCTGCCGCCGGGGTAGAGGGCGAGGAGGAGCTCGTCGATGGCCGCAAAGAGCGCCTCCCGCTCCGCACCGGTCGCCAGCCCCTCGCCGGGGGCAGGCGCGTGCGGCGCGGCCGCAGGGCTGGGGCTGGCGGGGGAGGCGGCGGCCATCCACAGCTCGTACGCGATCACCAGCGCGGCCTGCGCGAGGTTGAGGGAGCGGTTGAAGGGGTGCGTCGGGATCGTGATGATCCCGTGGCACCGGTCCAGGGCGGCATTCGGCAGGCCGTCCCGTTCGGGGCCGAAGAGGATGGCCACCCGCTGGGCGGAGGATGCCGCGAGGATCTGCGGCGCGGCGTCGCGGGGCGCGTAGACCGGCCGCTCGATCTCCCGGGGCCTCCCGGTGGTCCCCAGCGTCAGGCCGCAGTCGGCGAGGGCGGCCTCCAGCGTGGGGAAGCGGCGCGTGCGGGCGATGATGGGCTCGGTGTGATGGGCGATCCCGGCGATGCGCTCGGGGTCGAAGGCGGCGGGCTCCACGAGCCGCAGGTCGGAGAGGCCGAAGTTGGACATCACCCGGATGATGGCCGCCACGTTGACCACGTCCTGCGGTTGGTAGAGCACGAGGGCGACCCCGTCTAGAGGCGAAGGTTCCATGGGCATGTTCCTTTCTCCTCACGCAGCTTGTCATTGCCCATTTCGCTGGCGGGCGCCCCCGGGCCTGCAGAACCTTGCGCGGCGCGGGCGAATCTAACTGTCTGGAGTGACGCATAATGAACTACCTGGTCGTCATCTTGTTCGCTGTGACTGTGGCCGTCGTCGTCACCGCCATCCGCGTGCGCCACGACCGGAGGCTGCTGACGGAGGAGGTGCGCCGTCGGGGCGGCGAGGTGGTGCGGCTCACCCGGGTCCGCCGGGGGAGCCCCTTCCCGGACACGGGGCGGGGCTGGTGGGCCTGGAAGGTGGAGTGGCGGGACGCAGGGGGGGAGCGGACCTCCTGGGCCCTGACGACGAGAGAAGGCCTCAGGGAGTGGAGGGATGAGCGTGCTGCGGGCCACTGGGGTGACCCTGACCTTTAGTGCGACCGACGTGCAGGAGGCCCTGGCGGGCTTCGCCGCCGGGACCCTGCAGGATCTCCGGGTGGACTTGGAACCGGGGGCTGTGGTGGTGCGGCTGCGGGTGCCGGTGGAACCCGTGCGGATGGCGGTGCCGGTGGACCTCCGGTTCACCGTCATGGCCGCCGGCGGCAGCCTGGTGAAGCTGGGCGTGACCTGGACCAACCTCGGGCTCCTGCCGGCGTTCGTCAAGGAGAAGGCCCTGCAGAAGGTGCTGGGGTCCCTGCCGGGGGAGTACCGGGACGGCGTCTGGAGGCTGGACCTGGACGAGGTGCTGGAGCACGTGCCCGTCAGCTTCCGGCTGCAGGATGTCCGGTTCGAACGGGACGGCATTCGCGTGGACCTGGCCGACGTTGTCGCCTTTCCCATCGACACCGCCGCGCTGACGGAGGTCCCGCCCGGCGCCCTCGTGCCGGTGCCCAGCCGGGAGGAGCCGTCGCTCCCGGAGCACCAGGGATTTTACGAGCGGCTGCGGGAGCGCGTGCGCCGCTGGGCGGCCGAACTCGCGCCGCGGTGGGCCCAGCCCCTCATCCCCTGGCTGCTGGCGGCGCCCGACTTCTTCGTGATGCTCGTGCGGCTCGCCCGGGATCCGCGGGTGCCGGCCTCGGCGAAGATCATCGCCGGGGCGACGATCGCCTACTTCATCTCGCCGGTCGACCTGATTCCCGATCCCATCCCCCTGATCGGCGAGGTCGACGACCTGGGGCTCGCCCTGCTGGCGGTGGAGCAGATCGCCAAGGTCGTGCCGCACGACGTCCTGCAGGAGGCGTGGCCCGGCGAGGGCGACGTCCTGGCTCTGGTGCGGGAGGGCCTGAACCTGGTCACCCGGGTGCTGCCGAGCCGCGTGCTGACCGCCCTGAGGAAGGTCCTGGAGCAGCCGGCCTGATCCGGCTGCTTCTTCTTGGGCCCGCCCGGCCCCGGCGAAGGCCTGGCGGGCCTTCCGGCAGGGATAGACGGGGCGGGAGGGCGAATCCTACACGATACGAGCGCACTGAAGGAGGCATCCATCATGGACCGGGCGGATCGAGCACAACTCCTATCCGAAGGTGTGGTCGCCAAGTTCCTGCGGTACGTTCAGGTCGACTCGCCCTCCGGCGAGGGCGAGGGTGTGCCCACCACCCCGGAGCAGTGGGACATGGCGCGGCTGCTGGCGGAAGAGCTGAAGACCCTGGGGCTGGAGGACGTCCGGGTCGACGAGCACGCCATCGTCACCGCCACGCTGCCTGGCAACCGGCCCGGGGCTCCGGCCATCGGCCTGCTCGCCCACTTTGACACCTTCCCCGGGACGCCCGGCCGGGGCGTGAAGCCCCTGGTGCACCGGAACTACGACGGCGGGGAGATCCGCCTGCCGGCTGGCCCCGTCATCCGGCCCGAGGAGCACCCGGCCCTCCGCCGCTGCATCGGCCACGACATCATCACGTCCGACGGGTCGACGCTTCTGGGCGCGGACGACAAGGCGGGGGTGGCGATCATCATGGAGATCGTCAGCCGCCTGATCCGCGACCCGGAGCTGCCGCACGGGCCGATCCGCATCGGCTTCACCCCCGACGAGGAGACCGGCAAGGGGATCCGGCAGTTCGACGTGGCCGGTTTCGGGGCCGTCGCGGCGTACACCTTTGACGGCAGCGCCCTCGGCGAGGTGGAGTGCGAGAACTTCAACGCCCGGAACCTGGAGGTCACGATCGTCGGGAAGAGCGCGCACACCGGCACGGCCAAGGGGCAGATGATCAACGCCGTCGCCCTGGCCGCGGAGTTCTGCACGGCGATCCCCGCCACGATGCGCCCCGAGACCACGCAGGGCTACGAGGGGTTCATCCACGTGGATGCCATCCGGGGCTCCGTGGAGGAAGTGACCATGAAGATCCTGCTGCGGGACTTCACGGACGAGGGCCTGGCGCACAAGCAGGCCATCGTGGAAGGGCTCCTCGCCGGCCTCGAGCAGCGCTACCCGGGCGCCCGGACGTCGCTCCGCGTGACCGGCGGCTACCGGAACATGAAGGCGGGGGTCGCCAGGGACCCCCGCGTGCTGGAACTGGCTCTGCAGGCCGTGCGGGATGCCGGCCTCGAGCCGGTGGTGAAGCCGATCCGCGGCGGCACCGACGGCGCCGTCCTCACCGAGATGGGCCTGCCCTGCCCGAACCTGTTCACCGGCGGCATGAACTATCACAGCCGGACCGAGTGGGCGTCTGCCCAGTGGATGGAGAAGGCCGTGGAGGTGGGGCTGCACCTGGTGCGGCGCTGGGCCGACCAGCAGGGCTGAGGGGTGGCCTCAGGCGCCGCGCTTCTTGGGCTTCTCCCCGCCGACCAGGGTAGAGGGGACCTCCTGTCCGGTGGCCAGCCGCAGGACCGCCGGCTCGCCGGGGGACACCGCGCCGCGGATGCCCAGCCAGCGCAGGGCCTCCTCCACGGCGTGGCGGTCCTCCGGCGTCTCCACGTAGAAGGCGAGGACCTCGCCGGTGGCGGCGCTGGCCGCCAGGAGGAGCTTCCAGCCGTTGCCGGAGCGCCGGCAGAGGCGGTAGGTCTCGGGCGGGGCGTCCGGGTTCGGGTGGCGGAAGGCCCAGTAGAGCCCCTTGGGGCTGGACCCGGTAAGGCGCGCGAGGTCCAGGGCTTTGCGGACGAGCGATGCCATCGGCGCATACCTCCTGTGGGACGGTTGGGAGATTTAGAGATTGACATTCTCACTTTAGCAAAAGAAGTCGCCCGGGGAAAGGCCCGGCGAAGCGAAGGAGTGGAGTGCCTGTGGGCGTGCACGAGCACAAGGAGGAGGCGGCCCGGGAGGTCGGCCGGCTGACCGCCGGCATCGTCACGGTGAGCGACACTCGCACCGCCGAGACCGACGAGTCGGGCCAGCTCCTCAGGGAGCTGCTGACCGGCGACGGACACCAAGTGGAGGGGTACGCGATCGTCCCGGACGAGGTGGAGGCGATCCGCCGCACCGTGCTGCGCTTTGCCGAGCGCGTGGACTTCATCGTGGTCAGCGGCGGGACCGGCATGACGCCGCGGGATGTCACGATCGAGGCGTGCCGGCCCCTGTTCTCCAAGGAGCTGGAGGGCTTCGGCGAGCTGTTCCGCATGCTCTCCTACCAGGAGATCGGCTCAGCGGCGGTGATGTCCCGGGCGGCCGCAGGGGCCATGGGGCGGACGATGGTCTTCTGCCTGCCGGGGTCCAAGGCGGCGGTGCGCCTCGCGACGGAGCGGCTGATCCTGCCGGAGATCCGGCACCTCATCAGCCACATCCGCCGGCGCTGACCGGCCCCGGCGAGCCCCTCGCGCCAACCCCGCCGCAAGGCTGAGGTTGGGGGATTGGTGGCCGATGTGGTGACAGACATGGTTCGCTTCGATAGAATATAACCGTACAAAGAAATCACAGCGCGAGCCGGGGAACCGGCTCCTTCGCACGGTGCAACAGAGGAGGATGGGAATGAATCGTGGAGATTGGCTGATCGAGGAACAGACCCCCGGCTATCAGACGCGTTGGCGGGTGCGGGAGGTGCTGCACGAGGAGCAGACGCCCTACCAGAAGCTGCTCTTGGTCGAGCTCGAGGACTTTGGCCGCACCCTGGTGCTGGACGACGCGGTCCAGACCGCGGTGGGCGATGAGTACACGTACCACGAGATGATCGCGCACGTCCCGCTGTTCACGCACCCCAATCCGGAGCGCGTTCTCATCATCGGCGGTGGCGACGGCGGCACGGCGCGCGAGGTCTGTCGCCATGAAACCGTGCAGAAGGTGGACATGGTGGAGATCGACCGGGCGGTCATCGAGGCGTGCCGCAAGTACCTGCCCGAGACCGCCTGCGGCATCGACCATCCCAAGGTCAACCTGGTGGTGGGCGACGGCATCGCCTGGGTCGCCAGCCACGTCGACGAGTATGACGTGATCATCGTCGACTCCTCCGACCCCGTGGGGCCCGCGACCGGCCTGTTCAACCGGGAATTCTATCAGAACGTGTACCGGGCGCTGAAGGCCGAGGGGCTGTTCGTCGCCCAGGTGCTCTCGCCGTTCTTCCATCAGGACCTGATCCGCGATGTGTACGGCGTGGTCTCCACGATTTTCCCGATCACCATGCCCTACCTGACGGTCGTGCCCACGTATCCCAGCGGGCTGCACTGCTTCATGCTGGGGTCCAAGCGGCACCACCCGCTGCGGGAGGGGATGCGCACCCCTTCCTGGCCCACCCGCTGGTACACCCCGGCCATCCACCGCGCCGCGTTCCAGCTGCCGCCGGTCGTGGCCGAGCTGCTGGAGCCGGCCGGCGTGCCGAGCGGCCAGAAGGCGAACTAGCGAGTCCCTCGTGTCGCTGTCGGGCGGCATGCCCCGCACAGGCGGGAGCGTGCCGCCCGTGCGCGCTCCCGGGCCGCTGCACCCACCGTGCCGGGCCCAGCCGCCCGTGCGCGCTCCCGGACCGCCCTCCCCCGCTCTGCCGGGCCCGGCCGGGCGGCTTCTCGGTCAGACCCTGGTCCCCCATAGCCCCTTCGTCCCATGCAAGTCGGTACACTTTGCGGGTTCGGGTTGTTTCCCCGTCGATTAAAATGATTTTGTAAGCATTCTGGGGGGATGGCCGCATGACAGGGGCCAGAAACGAGGCACCGCAAGCCCGCACCGTGGCGCTAGAGCTAAAGGAGAAGCCGCAATCCGGCGCCATGCCCCTGCGCATCGTCTGGGAGCTCACCCGGGCCTGCAATCTCAACTGCCGGCACTGCCGCATGGCGAACGGCCTGCCGCCCGGTGAAAGCGATCTTTCCACCGACCAGATCCTCCGGGTGATCGACGACATCGTCTCCGGCTGCAGGCCCACGTTCATCTTCACGGGCGGCGAGCCGCTCCGGCGTCCGGACGTGTTCACCATCGCCGCGCACGCCCGGCGGCGCGGGGCCGCCGTCATGCTCGAGACCAACGCGACCCTGATCACCGCCGAGGCGGCCGCGTTCCTGAAGACCTGCGGGGTGTCCGCGGTGTACGTCACGCTCGACGGGGCCACCGCGGAGACCCACGACGCCTTCCGCGGCCTTCCGGGCGCCTGGGCCGCGGCCTGGCGGGGCATCGCCCACCTGAAGGGGGCCGGCGTGCCGTTCCACCTGAAGTTCACCATCGGCGCGCACGACCGGGACCAGGTTCCGGCGATGGTCCGCCTGGCGGAGCAGGAGGGAGCGGCGGGCGTTCAGCTTTGCGCGTCCATGCCCGCGGGGTGCGGCGTGCGCCTGGACCGGGACGCACGGCTTTCCCCGGAGGAGCTGGAGTCCCTGCTGGGTTGGTTGTGCGCGAGCTTTGAGCGGACGACGACCGCGGTGCAGGCGACCTGCGCCCCGCAGTTCCACCGGGTGCTCCGGCAGCAGGAAGCGGAGGCCGTCCTGGAGCCGCGGAGGGAAGCGGCGCACGCGGTGGCAGGCGGCGCCTGCTCGGCCGCCAGCGACGGCTGCTTCATCGCCCACGACGGCCAGGTGCAGCCCTGCCGGCACCTGCCCCTGCCGGTGGGAAACGTTCTGCAGCAGCGCTTTCGGGAGATCTGGGAGTCCGCCACCCTGCTGCGCCAGCTGCGGGACCGCGATCTCCTGGGCGGCAAGTGCGGCGAGTGCGAGTACCGGTCGGACTGCGGCGGCTGCAGGGCGCGGGCCTACGAGGCCCACGGCTTCCCCCTGGCCGAGGATCCAAGCTGCCTCTACGATCCGGGTTCCGGGACCTGAGCCGGAGCGTCCCGGGCCGCAGGCGGCCTCCGGACGCGCTCCCGGATCCGGGCGGAAGCCCGCGCCGCGAACCGGCCGC
The DNA here is from genome assembly GCA_003242675.1 of Bacillota bacterium. The sequence continues at coordinate 9,214 of QGVE01000039.1, forward strand.
GCCCCTTGCGCAAGGGCGCGGTCTCGTGTACGGTCAATTCTGGGCGTGAGATCCGGCCGCTCGTGCCGGGCCGCCCGGAAGGGGGATCGGGATGCGCAGTCTGCTCGCCGCCGCCCTGGCGGTCGCCGTCACCTTCCTGCTGGTTACCGTCGTGCTTCCCTTCCTGGGGATCCTGCTGGCGGCCGTCCTGGCCCTGGCGGGGCTCGGCGTGCTGGCCTACCTCGCCGCGCCGGTGCTCCGGCGCCTGCCGTGGCTCCGGGACCTCATCCAGGTGGAGGAGCACCCGTTTGGCCGCACCATCCGGTTCGGCCGCGCCAGCGTGCGCGCCCGCCGCGCGGACGACTACATCGACGTGGAGGGCCGCACGGTCGGGGTGGAGGAGGACCCCCTGCCTCCCGGCGACGGGCGGTAGGCGGCCGCCGTCCGTGCCTATCCGTCTTCCGGCGGCACCAGATCGGGGATCGGCACGACCTTGAAGCCCCGGCGATTCAGGCCCTCCAGGATGCCGGGCAGCGCCTCCGCCGTCTCGGTCACGAAGTCGGAGGCCGTCAGCCGGATGATGTCGCCCCGCTGGGCCTGGCGCACCACCCGCCGGACGATCTGCTCGGCCGTCAGCCCGAGGTGGTCCTGGCTGTCCAGGGCGTAGGTCACCGTGACCAGCCGGGCCTGCTGGGCGGCGCGCAGCACCTCCGGCGGCGCCTTGCCGTTCGGCGGGCGGAAGTAGCGCACGGGGCCGCCCAGGATCTTCGCCAGGGCCGACTGACTGCCCAGCAGGTTGGAGAGGATCTCGGTCTCGGGCAGCCCCGAAAGGTCGCGGATCTGCTGGCCCAGCGTGCCCACCTCGTGCCCCCGGCGGGCGATCTCCTTCACCATGTCGGGGTGCAGCTGGAGGAAGGTGCCGCCCACGAAGAAGGTGGCCTTCACCCCGTGCTGGTCGAGGATGTCCAGGATCTTCGTCAGCTCCTGCTTCTGCCAGGTGACGTCGAAGGTGAGGGCCACCCGGTCGTCGGGCGAGTCGGCGCGGGTGAGCGGCCCCCCGGCCTGCCACTCCGTCGACGCCGCCGGCTGCAGCGCGGGGCTGCGCAGAAGCGAGATCGTAAACACCGCCAGGGCGAGCGTCGCCGCGACGACGCCCCGGCGCACCAGCCACGCCCGGTCGATGAACAGCACGGTACAACCCCCCGGACAAGAGTATGTCCGGGGGGTTCCGCCTTATGAGGACCGGCCCGCCAGCTTGCGGCGCAGCCGCCGGAGCCGGTGCTGGACCTCCTCGTACTCCCGCCGCGCGCCCGAGGCGCCCAGCGACCGGCGCCGCTCGACCACGGCCAGGGCCTGGACGGTCAGGCGCTCCGCCAGATCGTACCGGCGGGTGACGTGTTCGTGGTACTTGGCGAGCTCGATGTAGGGGAAGAGCGCGAGGCCGCCCGCGGCGATCATCTGCTCCCAGATGGCCGCCGCCTGCGGGTGGGCCCGGGCGCGCTTGTAGGCGAAGGAAAGGCGGCGGAGCAAGGCAGCCTCGGCGACCGACTCGACCCCCCGCTGGCGCGCCCCTTCGTAGCACGTGAGGGCCTCGGCGAGGAGCCCCCGGGCCTCGAACAGGCGCCCCAGGTGGTAGAGGTCGTCGCCGCAGAGCAGCTCGCCGTCCGGCGTCGGCCCCAGCGGGTCGGCGACCATCTGCCCCAGCCAGCCGGCCAGGGCGGCGAGGGAGAGGATGTCGAGCCGGTTGTGCTCCACGACCGGGACCAGCGGTGAGGCGTCGCCCGAACGCAGGTAGTCGAAGTAGAGCGCCGGGATGCGGGAGCCGGACACGTCGTCCGTCCGCACGACGCCCAGGATCGCCCGCTCCAGGTCCTGCAGCGTACACCCGCTCAGGCGTGAGCCCCAAAGCCTCCGGGCCGGGTGGAGCAGATCCAGGTGCGGGGCGCCGCTGAGCGGCGGCGGCCGGCGGGCCAGGCGGAAGCGCGTCTCCAGCAGGGGCCAGTCGAAGGACTTGCCGTTGAAGGAGACGAGGCACGTGCAGGGGGCGAGGTCGGCGGCGATGGCGGCCAGCATGGCCTCCTCCTCGGGGTAGTCCCGCAGGAAGTACTGGCGCACCACGAACGCATCGCCCTGGAAGAAGCCCAGGCCCACCAGGAAGGCGTAGGTGCCGGTGCCGCCCGCAAGCCCCGTGGTCTCGGTGTCGACGAAGACCGCCCGCCGCGGGTCGAACGCCGCGGATACCCGACCCACCAGCGGCCACACGGCGTCGGGAAGCTGGAGCAGCCAGCCCAAGGGCAGCGGCCCCCGGTGGAAGCTCAGGGGGTACCGCCGCTCCATCCGGAAGGCGGGGCCCGCTTCCGTGTATACCAGCTCGCCCACGAGGCCCGGGCACAGCGCCGCCGGCTCGGTGCCGGCCGCCGCCGGCCGGATCAGAGAAGGCGGCGCCTGCGCTGCCAGCGCCGCCTTGGCCGCCCGTTCACCGGCGGCACGGGCGGCCCCGGCCGCCTTCAGCAGCCGCAGCCGCTCGCGCACGTTCACTCGGCATTCCTCCCGTGTTACTGTGACCGGATCAACCGCTGCACCTCGCCCGGTTCCGGGAATCGGCCCAGCGCTTTCTTCGAAAACACCAGCCTGCCGTCGACCACCACCTCGAAAACTCCCCCCGACAAGGCGATGAGTTCGACCGCGGCATTCGGCAGTTCAGCCCGAAGCTCCTCCGCCAGGCTGGCGGCCCGCTTGTCATAGCCTCAGGATGTGCAGTACTCGATGGTAATCCGCTCGATCGCCATGATGGCCCCTCCTTTGTTTATCTTTATCCTCCGTCCGGCGACGGAAGACTGAACCCTACTGCAGGTTGCGGTGCGCCAGCGCCCGCTCGAGGATCTTGATGACCCCGGCCTTGGCCCCGGTCAGGTTGCCGGTCTCGGCGGCCGGGCCGACGCACGCCGGGCAGCCCTGCTCGCACCCGCAGGCGCGCACCCGCTCGTACGCAGTCGCCAGCAGGTCGCTGTGCAGGTCGTAGCACTTCTCCCCGAGGCCGATGCCGGCCGGGTAGGCGTCGTAGAGGTAGATGGTCGGCGCCTCCTCGAAGGGCGAGCGCACCTGCACCACCGACCGCAGGTCGGCCGGGTCGCACATCAGGAAGAGGGGGGCGAGCCCCCGCAGCAGGTGGCCCAGGCCCGCCAGGGCCGACTGGAGCTCGTCCTGGGTGAACCCCTCGCACATCGCATCGGGCAGGGAGATCCAGTAGGCCGCGGTGTGCATCTGGTACTCGGGCAGGTGGATCTCGCCCCACCCCAGGTTTTCGTGGGTGTGGAGCCGGATCTTCTTGAAGATCGTCGCCTTGGCGGCCGTCATCACCTCGCCGAAGCGGACGCGCAGGCCGAGCTCCTCCTTCTCCTTCAGCACGTCCAGCGGCTTGATCGTCACGGCCAGGTGGGCGTCGGTGTAGTACTCCACGTTGACCTTGTGCACGTATGCCTTCTTCTCGTCCCAGTCCAGCCGGTCGACGTGGTACTGCTCCCCCTGGTGCAGGTAGATCGCGTTGGTGTGCACCATCGTCATCGCACCGAGCTGGTCGATCTCCCCCAGCACCCGGGGCCGGGCGGGCTCGGACTGGTCGATGATGACCACGTTCTCGGCGTCCACGCTGCGCAGGCTGATGTTCTCGGCCGGGAAGTTCTCGGCCGACCAGTGGTACTTGCCCGCGACCTTGCGGAGGATGCCCTCTTCCTCGAGGTAATCGAGGATCTCCCCGGTGGTCTCCACGCCGAACCGCTCGCCCTCCACGAAGGGCAGCTCGAACGCGGCGCACTTCAGGTGGCTGACGAGGATGAGCAGGTTGTCGGGGTTGATGAGCGCCTGCTCCGGGGCACGCTCGAAGAAGAACTCCGGGTGCTCCATGATGTACTGGTCCAGGGGAGAAGCCGAGCCCACCAGGACGGTGAGGGACGTCGAAGCGCGCCGCCCGGCGCGGCCGGCCTGCTGCCACGCCGAGGCAACGGTGCCGGGGTAACCGGTCATCACACAGGCCTCCAGCTGGCCGATGTCGATGCCCAGCTCCAGCGCGTTGGTGGAGACGACGCCGAGGATCTTCCCTTCCCGCAGCCCGGCCTCGATCTGACGCCGCTCCAGGGGCCGGTAGCCGCCGCGGTAGCCCATCACCCGATGGGCCCGGTTCGGCCCGACCTGCTCCCGCAGATAGGTGGTGAGCAGCTCGACGGCGTTGCGGGTGCGGGCGAAGACGATGGTCTGGATGTCGTTTTTCAGCAGCTTGCCCGCGACCCGGGCCGAGGCCTTCACGACCGGCTCGCGCAGCCCGTCGCGGCCGACGACCGGCGGGTTGAGGAAGAGGAAGTGCTTCTCGCCCCGGGGCGCGCCGCTCTGGTCGATCAGCCGCACCGGCTGCTCGATCAGCCGCTCGGCCAGCTCCCGGGGGTTGGCGATGGTGGCGGAGGAGCAGAGGAAGACGGGGCGGCTGCCGTAGAACTCACAGATGCGGCGCAGCCGGCGCATCAGGTTGGCGAGGTGCGAGCCGAAGACGCCGCGGTACTGGTGCAGCTCGTCGATGACGACGTAGCGCAGGTTCTCGAAGAGCTTCACCCACTTGGTGTGGTGCGGCAGCACGCCGGTGTGGAGCATGTCGGGGTTGGTGATGACGATGTGGCCGGCCTGGCGGCACACCTGCCGCACCTGGGGCGGGGTGTCGCCGTCGTAGACGTAGGACTTGATCTCGGCCCCGAGCCGGTCGGCCAGGGACTTCACCTCGGCCACCTGGTCCTGGGCGAGGGCCTTGGTGGGGAACAGATAAAGCGCCCGGGCCGCGGGCTCCTGCAGGATGGTGTGCAGCACCGGCAGGTTGTAGCACATGGACTTGCCGGAGGCGGTGGGCGTCACCACGACCACGTTCTGGCCGGAGAGCGCCGCCTCGATGGCCTCCGCCTGGTGGCTGTAGAGGTGGTGGATTCCCCGCTCCTTCAGGGCGGCGACGAGGCGCCGGTCCAGGGGCGAAGGCCAGTCGGCGTACCGGGCGGGGATCGGCGGCAGCGTCTCCCAGTGGACGATGTTCGGCCCGATGTCCGGATCCCGGCGGATTTGGTCGAGAAACTGCTCGAGGTTCATGCACAAGACCTCCCGGGGCACCCGAGGAGACGTTCGCCTACATATTTCAGCGGTGCGGGGGGCAAACCCTGCAGCCCCGCACCGGGGGGAGATGGGAGGCCTGTCCCATGCGCATCGCCATCGTGTGCTACCCCAGCGTCGGCGGCAGCGGCATCGTGGCGACGGAGCTCGCCGTGCAGCTGGCCCGGCGCGGGCACGAGGTCCACGTGGTCTCATCGGCGCTCCCGTTCCGGCTGAGCCGGTTTGAGGAGCGCATCCGCTTCCACCAGGTCGAAACCCCGACCTACCCGCTCTTCCAGGAGCCCCCTTACGTCCTGGCCCTGACCAACAAGCTGGTCGAGGTGCACCGGGTGGCGGGGCTCGACGTCATCCACGCGCACTACGCGGTGCCCCACGCCACGGCGGCCTATCTTGCGCGCGAGGTCATCGGGCCCGGGGGCCCCCGGGTGGTCACGACGCTCCACGGCACGGACATCACGCTGATGGGCGCGGACCCCTCGTTCACGGAGATCATCGCCTTTTCGATCAACCGGTCGGACGCGGTGACCGCCGTGTCGGAGTCGCTGCGCGCGGACACGGTCGCGCTCCTGCCCGTCGACCGCCCGGTGCGGGTGATCCCCAACTTCCTGGACTGCGAGCGGTGGCGGCGGCAAGACGCGGCGGACCTGCGCCGGCGCCTGGCGCCGGCGGGGGAGCGGCTGCTCCTGCACATGTCCAACTTCCGCCGGGTCAAGCGGCCGTGGGACGTGGTGGAGATCTTCGCCCGGGTGGCCAGGAGGATGCCCGCACGACTTCTGCTGGTGGGCGAGGGCCCCGAGCTCGCGCCGACGCTCAGCCTCGCCGAGCGGCTGGGGGTGCGCGAGCGCCTCCTCGTCCTGGGCACCCAGGAGGAGGTGGTGCCCCTGCTTTCCGCCGCCGACCTGTTCCTCCTGCCCAGCGAGCAGGAGTCCTTCGGCCTCGCGGCCTTGGAGGCGATGGCCTGCGGCGTGCCCGTCGTGGCCAGCCGCACCGGCGGCCTGCCCGAGGTGGTGGTGGACGGGGAGACCGGTTTCCTCTGTCAGGTGGGCGACGTGGAGGCCATGGCCCGGCGGGCGCTGCAGATCCTGGAGGACGGGGAGCTTCACCGGCGGCTCGGCGGGGCCGCGGTGGAGCGGGTGCGGACCCTGTTCTGCGCGGAGCGGATCGTGCCGCAGTACGAGGCGCTGTACCGCGAGGTAGTGGGATAAGCCCCGGTTCAGGCGCTGCGGGTGGGTCGCGTGCCCGCAATCCCCTGCCGGCGCGGCGCCCGGCCGAAGAGGTCCGCCAGGGCCGAGTGGATGTCCGGGAACCGAAACCCGAACCCTTCCTCCTGCAGCCGGCGGGAGACGCAGTACCGGCCGTAGAGGGCGAGTTCCGGGTCCGTGCCGATGAGCGGCGCGCCGAGCCGGGAAGCCGCCGCCGGCGAGCCGGCCGGCCCATGCGGCGGTTCCGCTGCTTCTCTAAGGTTAGACCGCCCGGCTGAGGGGAAGGAAATGGCTGGAAGACACCCGGCATTGCGCGCAAAGGCGCCTGCATCCCGCTGGAGGGGGATGCAGGCGCCCGCTTTGTCCGCGCTCATGCTGTTTCCGGCGGCGTGCGGCCTTCGCGCAGGATGCGCGTGGCGTTGAGAATCGCCAGCAGCGCCACGCCGACGTCGGCGAAGACCGCAGCCCACATGCTGGCCAGGCCCAGGGCGCCCAGCAGCATCACCAGCAGCTTCACCCCGAGGGCGAAGGCGATGTTCTGATGAACGATCTGACGGGTCCGCCGGCCGATGGCGAAGCCCGCGGCCAGCTTGGCGGGGTCGTCGTCCATGATGACCACGTCGGCGGCCTCAATCGCCGCATCCGTGCCCAGGGCCCCCATGGCGACCCCCACGTCGGCCCGGGCGAGCACCGGCGCGTCGTTGATCCCGTCGCCGACGAAGGCCAGGGTGCCGCGGCGGCCGGACCGGCGGCGGGCGGCGTCGATCTCGTCGACCGCCGCCACCTTGTCCTCGGGCAGCAGGTTGGCCCGCACCTCATCCAGGCCAAGGCTCCGCCCGACGGCTTCGGCGACCCGGGCGTCGTCACCGGAGAGCATCACCTGACGGCGAACGCCCAGGGCCCGCAGCCGGGCCACTGCGGCCGCGGCCGTGGGCTTCGCCCGGTCGGCGACGGCGATGCGCCCGACCCATGCCCCGTCCACCGCGACGTGCACCACGGTGGAACCGGCCTCCTCCCCGGCCGGCAAGGCGATGCCCTCCCGCTGCATCAGCCGCGCACTGCCCGCCACCACCAACCGCCCGTCGATCCGGGCGCGCACGCCGTGGCCGGGGATCTCCACGCACTCGGTGACGGCCGCCGCGTCGACGGGCCGGCCGTACGCCTCCCGCACGGCCGCGGCGATGGGGTGGGAAGAGTGCACCTCCGCATGTGCGGCCAGGTGCAGGACGTCGTCGGCGGCGAGCCCGTCGGCGGCGACGACGGAGGCCACGCGGAACCGCCCTTCGGTGAGCGTGCCGGTCTTGTCCCACACCACGGTGTCCAGCTTCGCCAGAGCGTCCAGGTAGCTGCCGCCCTTCACCAGCACGCCCGCCCGGGAGGCGGCGCCGATCCCGCCGAAGTAGGTCAGCGGAACGGAAAGCACCAGGGCGCACGGGCAGGAGATCACCAGCAGGACCAGGGCCCGGTGGAGCCAGTCGGCGAACGTCGCCCCCGGCAGCACGAGCGGCGGCACCAGGGCGATCAGCGCGGCGATGGCGACGACCGCCGGCGTGTACCACCGGGCGAACGCCGTGATCGCGCGCTCGGTGGGCGCCTTGCGGGACGCTGCCTCCTCCACCAGCCGCAGCACCCGGGCGATGGACGACTCGCCGAAGGGCCGGGTCACCCGGACCGTGATGAGCCCCTGGAGGTTGACCGTGCCCGCCAGCACGGCGTCGCCCACGCCGGCGGCCCGGGGAGCCGACTCGCCCGTCAGCGCGGACGTGTCCACGCAGGTGGAGCCCTCGATGACCTCGCCATCCAGCGGGATGCGCTCGCCGGGCCGGACGACGATCTCCTCCCCGACGGCGACGGCTTCCGGCCTCACCCGCACCAGCTCGCCGCCCCGGCGGACCGTGGCCTGGTCGGGCCGCACGGCCAGCAGAGCCCGGATCGACCGCCGGGATCCGGCGACGGCCCGGTTCTGGAAGTACTCCCCGACGGCGTAGAACAGCATCACCGCCACGGCCTCGTGCAGTTCGTGGATGGCGAACGCGCCGAGGGTCGCGACGGTCATGAGGAAGTTTTCATCGAAGACCTGGCCCCGCCCCAGGTTGCGCACCGCGGCCGCGAGCACGCCCCGGCCCACCAGGAGGTAGGCGGGGATGAACAGCGCGTACTCCGCCCAGGGGGCGGCGTGGAGGGCGTCGTGGTAGACCGCGCCGGCGACCAGCAGTGCGGCGGCCGCGGCCATCTCGGCGATGCGCCCCCACCCGGGGACGCCGGCGTCCTGATCCTCGTCCCGGGCGTCCGCCTCGGCCTGTTCGAGGACGGTGACCCTGGGGTCCACCTCCCGGATCACCGCGCGCGCCTTCTCCAGCTGGCCCGCGGGGAGCAGGAGCGTACCCGTGGCGAAGCTGACCTCGGCCTCGGCCATGCCTTCCCGGTGCAGCGCATCCTGGATGCGGGCCGCGCAGTCGGCGCAGTCCAGCCCCTGAAGGTTGTAGCTGATCTTGTTGGCCATGTTAACTATTCCTCCTCCTGATAATGCTCCTGGGCGGTCTGGATGAGCTGGAGCACGTGGTCGTCGGCGAGGGCGTAGTAGACGTGCCGCCCGTCCCGCCGGCTCTTCACGAGCCGCATCAGGCGCATGAGCCGCAGGTGATGGGAGATGGTCGGAAGGGTGAGGTCGAGGATCTGCGCCAGGTCGTGGACGCAGAGCTCCTCCTGGGCGAGAAGGTAGAGGATCTTGGTGCGGGTCTCGTCGGCCAGCACGCGGAAGAGCTCCGAGAGCCCGGCCACGTCCAGCAGCCGCTCCCGCAGGGCCTCGATCTGCGCCCCGTCGGCATCGGGAGTGGGGCAGAGCTCACCGCTGCGATCGTCGCTTCGCCGCTCCACGCCGCGCCCTCCTCATTAAGACGATTAGACATCTGTCTAATGGAAGCATACGCCTCCCGGCCGAGTTCTGTCAATACCCGATGCAAAAAGTCACGTTATGTAATCCCGCCGGGCAAGCTGCCACCCGGGGGCCTGCACAGGACCCCCGGGGCTGGGCGCGGTGGAGCTTCATGGGCCGCGTGGAACGTCCGGCGACCGGATGAACGACGGTTCGGGAGCCGGGGCGGCGCGCTGTGGCCGGGCGGGGGGCGATGGAATGGAAACCATTCGAATGCGGAATCGCTCGACGTGTTGGAAATACTACCCGCGTCGTATATACTGAACACAGAGGGGGGATGGACGTGGCCGAGACCACCGGCTTCGACCTGGGCCCGCTGGAGGCCGATGTGATGCGGCTCGTCTGGGAGAAGGGCGAGGTCCAGGTGGAGGACGTCCACCAGGCCCTGCTGCGGGACCGGGAGATCGCCTACACCACCGTCATGACGGTGATGAGCCGCCTGGCCGCCAAAGGGCTCCTGACCCGCCGCAAGCAAGGCCGGGCCTACCTGTACCGGGCCGCCCTCCCCCGGGAGGAGCTGGCGGAATCCACCCTTCAGGAGTGGAGCCGGCGCTTCTTCGGCGGCCGGATCGTGCCGGCGATCAGCTTCCTCCTGGGCAGCGAGCGGCTGACGCCGGAAGAAGTGGCCGAGCTGCGCCGGCTGGTGGAGCGGCTGGAGAAAGGGGGAGAGGGCTGATGGCGCACCTGGTTTCGCTGGGGCTCTGGCTGTTCCTCGTGACGCTGTTCCTCCTGGACACCCTGGTCACGCTCACGTTCCTCGGCCGCTACGCCGAGCCGGCCGTGCGGCTGGGATGGTGGACGGCGCTGCTGCTGGTGCCCCTCGTGACCCTGCTGGTTTCGCCGCTGTGGGCGTGGGCGGCGCCGGCCGTGGCGCTGGCGGCGGCCGGGGGGCTGATCGTGCACGGGGCGGCGTACCGTGTCCTGCGCCGGCGGCTCACGGCGGCCCCGGCGGAAGCGGCGGAGCGGATCCGGGCGCTGGCCGAGGGGTTCGGGCTCAGGCGCACCCCGGCGATCCTGTACGACCCCGCCGATCAGTTGGAGCCGGCCACCGTGGGCCTCCTCCGGCCCGCGCTGGTGATGACGCCGTCGGCGCTCTCCCTGCCGGAGCCGGACTTCCGGGCCGTGGTGGCCCATGAGCTGGCCCACTTCGTCCGGCGGGATCCGCTGCGGCTCTGGGCGTGCGGCGTCGCGCGCGTGCTCCTGGGCTGGCACCCGCTGGCCAGGCGGGCCGCGGACCTGTTCGTCCTGGAGGTGGAGATGGCGGCAGACAGGCAGGCGGTGTCCTGGACCGGCGACCGGCGCGCCTACGCCCTGGCCCTGGCCCGCTGGGGCCTGCGGCGGCACGAGGGCCCGGTTGCGATGCGCGGTGTGGCGGTCGCGGGCGCGTCGGCGCACATCGTGCAGCGGCTCACCTACCTGTCGGACCCCGAGGGCGCGGCGCCGCACGTGAAGCCGCTGCTGGGGTTTGCCGGTGCCGGCCCCCACAGCCGCGGGCGGGCCTGGGTGCGCTGGGGGCACCTGGCGTTGGGGATAGCCTATACCCTGCTGTTCGCGGTCCTGGCTCGCCTGTTCTGAGGCGGGCTCTTCTTTGGGGAAACTACTACACGTGTAGTAGGGGAGGCGTTGGGAGTGGAGCGGTTTACGTATACCCGCACCGGGCAGGCCCTCCGGAACAAGCTGGGGACCCTGATGCTTCTGGGTACGGTGGATCTGATCGCGTGGCTCGTGCCTCCGTTCGTGCTGCCCTGGCCCCTGGGGCTCTGGATCGCCCTCGGCGGACTCGCCCTCGCCGCCGCCGTCTACTGGTGGCTTACCGCCAGCCTGCGCACGTTCCACCTGCTGGACGGCGGCCGGCTGCTCCTGCG
>QGVE01000171.1 GCA_003242675.1 Bacillota bacterium
ATCTTCTCCACCCCGTCCGACAGGCGCACGGAAGACTATATCACAGGCCGGTTCGGCTGAATCACTCCCCGGTGTAGTAGAAGCCGTCGTCGGGCAGCCGGCCGCCGATGATCTCCGGGTTCAGCTCGGCCAGCTTGGTGAAGTAGAACTCGACCTCCTCCCGGGCGTCGGCAGCCGTGACGAACCGGAAGGGCGTGCGGTCCAGCGAGCTCTGGATCACCGGCGCCTTGAGCCCGCTCAGGTACTGCTCGCCCAGGGCCGCCGCCTCGGCGGGGTTCTCCTGGATCCACTGCACGGACTCCTGCAGCCCCTCCTGGATGGCGGCAATGACCGCAGGGTGCGCCTCGATCAGGTCCGTGACGGCGATCGTGCCGATCTGCGGGATGTAGGGCTCCCGGCCGGTCACCCGGCCCCACTCCTGCCGGAGCTCGAACAGCTCCCGCACCGGGATGTTGTTCTGCTTGCCCTGCAGGATCGCGGCGGTGGCCACCGGCTCGGGCAGCACCGCGGCGTCCGCCTTGCCGGCCATCAGCATCTGCAGGGCCTCAGGGGCGGCGGAGACGTACTGCAGGTCCATCTCCTCCTCGGGCACCCCCGCGAGCCGCGCGACGGTCCGGAAGATCAGATCCGGTGAGTCGTTCTTGAAGGGGATGTAGACCGTCTTGCCCTTCAGGTCCTCCCAGCCCTGGATGTCCGGGTCGGCGGTCAGCACCGACAGGTGGCCCCACACGGTCACGTTGAGGAGCTTGACCGGCAGCCCCTTGTTGTAGAGGTTGGCGGCCACGTAGGTGGGCACCGCGGCCACCTGCACCTCGCCCTTCACCATGTCGGCGCGCAGCTGGTCCAGGTTCTGGAAGGCCTGGAACTCCACCTCGGGGACCAGGCTGGCGAGCCGCTCCTGCCCCGCCAGATGGGCGATCAGCATCGAGGGCGGGGCCGCGGGGGCCTGCATCTTGAGCTGCGTCAGCGGCTCGGCGGCCGGTGCCTCCCCGGCCTGCCCGGACCCGGCGGCCGGGGGCTGCTCAGGCCCCGTGCCGGTCTGGCTGTCGGGCGCCTTGCCCGAGCAGCCGAACAGCACGCCGAGGGCAAGGAGGCAGGCGATCAGCTTCGGAAGCAGAGTCCTGCGCGTGCGCATGCGGCATTCCTCCTAGTCGGGATAGGCTGCGGAGACTTGCGGCCAGATCGCGGCCACGGTGCGGTGAACGTAGGCGTCGGCGTCGGTGCGGGGCGTGCGCCCCAGCCAAACCCGGGCGATGATCCGGCCCGGCTGCGGCGAGAGGGCGATCAGCTCGTCCCCGATCCGCACGGCCTCGGTGAGGTCGTGGGTGACGAAGAGCGCGGCCACCTGCCGCTCGGCCAGCAGGTCCAGCAAGAGGCGCTGCATGTCGGCCCGCAGGCCGGGATCGAGGGCGCCGAAGGGCTCGTCCAGGAGGAGCAGGTCCGGCTCGATCGCCAGGGCGCGTCCCAGGGCCACCCGCTGGCGCATCCCGCCGCTCAGCTCATGGGGGTACTTGTCCGCGGCGCCGCTCAGGCCCAGCCGCTCGATGAGGGCGGACGCCACCCGCCGCTGCTCCGCGGCGGGGGCCCCCATGGCCTTGAGGCCGTAGGCGATGTTCTGCCGGGCCGTCCGCCACGGCAGGAGGCGGGGCTCCTGAAAGACGTAGGCGGTGCGGCGGAACCGGTTCTCCACCCGGCCCCGGGTCGGGGCGACGAGGCCGGAGGCGATCTGCAGGAGGGTCGTCTTCCCGCAGCCGGACCGGCCGACGATCGCCAGGACCCGGCCCGGCTCCAGCCGGAGGTCGATATCCTCCAGGACCGGGTGGCCGCCGTACGCGTGGCTGACGCCTTCCATGATCAGCACTCAGCCGCCACCCCCTTCCCGGCCCCGCTGCCAGGGCTCCAGGCGGTGCTTGAGGGGCCGGAGCACCAGGTTCTCCATCGCCAGCAGGAGGAGGACGACGACGGCGATCCAGGCGAACATGCCGGCCACGTTCAGGTTGACGCGCGCGGTGCCGAGCCCGGCGCCCATGCCCGAGCGGCTGCCGGCCATCAGCTCGGCGAGCAGGGCCACCTTCCAGGCCAGGCCGAGCCCGGAGACGAGCGCGGGGAACAGGTAGGAGAGCAGGTGGGGCAGGTAGACGTCGGTGACGAGCATCCGCCGGGGGGTGCGGAAGACCGTGGCCATCTCGATGAGGCCGCGGTCGACGCTGCGCGTGCCCTCCCAGGCGGCGGCGAAGATGATCGGCAGCACGGCCACCGTGATCGTGAAGACGGGGGCCGTGCTGTTCGCGTCGAACCAGAGCAGCGCCACGATGATCAGGGCCACGGGGGGAACGCCCTGGATGGCGGTGACGATGGGCGAAAGGGCCTGTCCGAGCGGCGGCAGGAGGCCGGCGAGCAGACCGGCCACGCCGCCCAGCAGCACGGCCAGGCCGAAGCCCGCCAGGGTCCGCACCGTCGTCACGGCGACCGCCGAAAGGAGGACTCCCTCCCGCAGGAGCCGGACCAGCTCCCGGGCGACGTCCGGCGGCGCCGGCACCGCCCAGGGCGGGTACTGCCGCGCCACCAGGTGCCAGGCAAGAAGGCTGGCGCCGAGGCCCAGCAGCCCCCACGGGAGGCCCGCGGTCCGCTTCGCCACATCACCACCCCCCAACGCCTGTTCACCCGTTCACATGTCTCCCGACCACGATTGTAGCGCACGGCCGGGCGCCGCTCCAGCGCCCGGCCAAAAACGCGCCCTAAGGGCTTTGCGCCCCATGAACCGGGGGACGTCCGGACTAGGGCGGCCATCCGATCGACTTCAGACGGCCATCTCCATCCAGCGTCCGCGCACAAACCGATGCCAGAACAGCAGGAGCCGCACCACCCAGTCGCACGCCGCCGCGATCCAGGCGCCGTACAGGCCCCAGCCGAGGATGTTGATCATGATGTGCGCGAGGCTCAGCCGCACGCCCCAGCTGCCGAGCAGGGTGATGGCCGCCGCCACGCGCGTGTCGCCCGCTCCCTGGAGGCCGCCGGTCAGGATGAGCACCAGCCCCATGGGGATGTCGGCCAGGGCCGCCACCCTGAGAGCCATGGTGCCCAGCGCGATGACCTGCGCATCCGTGGTGAAGATGCGCATGTAGACCCCCGGGATGAGCAGGAAGCTGGCGGCCACGGCGAGCGTGAAGATGCCGCCCACCCGCAGCCCCTCCAGCATCGCCAGCCGGGCCCGCTCCGGGTTCCGCGCGCCCAGCGACTGGCCGATCAGGGTGGCGCAGCTGGTGCCCAGGCCGATGGCCACCAGCCAGATCAGGTCCTCGACGACGTAGGCGATCTGCTGGGTCGCGATCGCGATGGTGCCCAGCCGGTTGATGAGGACGGAGTAGACGATCAGCGACAGGGTGGCCGCCGTGCGCTCGACGGCCGACGGAGCGGCTACCCGCAGGATCCGCCACGAGAGGTGCGGGCTGAACCGCCAGAGGGTGCGCCACCTGAGCGACACGGGCCCCTGCCGGCGGAGCAGCACGAGCAGCATGCCCGCCGTGCCGGCGAGGCGGGCGATGGTGGTGGCCAGCCCCGCGCCGGCCAGGCCCAGGGCGGGGAAGCCGAGGTAGCCGAAGATGAGCAGCCAGTCGAGCACGACGTTCACCGCGTTGACCCCGAGGGCCAGGAGCATGGGGACCCGGGTCTCGCCGACGGCGCGCAGGGCCGCCGACATCGTGAGGAACCAGTAGTGGCCCATCAGTCCGGGCACGAGGATCTTCAGGTAGAGCACGCCGTGGGGGTAGACGTCGGGCGGGGCGCCCATGGCCCGCACGATCCACGGCGCGCCGAAGTAGAGCGCGGCCGCGAGCAGCAGGGCCAGGAACACTCCCAGCCCGGATGCGGTGCTCACGGCCCGCTCCACGCCCTCGTCGTCCTGCGCCCCCGTGAGGCGCGACACCAGGGCGATGACCCCGATCCCCAGCGCGCCGGCGAGGCCGAACGTGAGCCAGAGCGGCTGGGTCGCCACGCCCACGGCGGCCACGGCGTACGCGCCGACGCGGCCGACCAGCGCCATGTCGACCATCTGGGTGGCCAGGCTGAGCAGCTGCTCCGTCGCCGTCGGCCAGGCCAGATTGATGAGGTCCCGTCGAACCTGCTGCCGCACGATCCTCTCCCCTTCTCCATCGTGTGCGCCGAACCGATGCCTGTCGTCTGGTGCGAAGGCGTGGCACAGAGAAACGACCACCGCGGTCACGGTGGTCATCGGGAAAGCGCGCACAAGCTCATTTTACACTGCAACGCTTAGGCGCTACAACGCCCGTGCGGGCGTGCGCGGCGGGGACGAAAAAAGACCACCGCAGCGCGTGCGGTGGTCTCGCCAAGAAGTTTGGGCAGCGACCTATTCTCCCCCTTGCGGAGTACCTTCGGCCCTGGAGGGCTTAACTTCCGTGTTCGGAATGGGAACGGGTGATCCCCTCCGGTATCGCCACCCAAAAGGTGTGAGGTTCTAC
>QGVE01000040.1 GCA_003242675.1 Bacillota bacterium
CGCCAGCCGGCCGCGGTCGCGGCGGTCCAGCGGGCTCGCTCCTCTTCCTGCTCAAAGCCGCTCGACGCGCCGTGCAGGGCCACCAGCAGCCCGTGAGGCTCGCTTTCGGGCTCGTACGTGCGCAGCACGGGCCGTGCGACGGCCTGGGCGGCTTCCCAGCGCTCGCGGAACAGCTTCAGGAGCGGTTCGAACCGGGGATCCCCCCGCAGCGGCGCGAGGTCCGGGTCGTTCAGCATCCGCTCATGGTACCACAGCCCCTCCTCCGCGGCCGCCTGCAGCCAGCGGAGCCCGGCGTCCGCGCCGTCCGCCCGGCAGGCGAGGCACGCCGACGAACGCTGCCCCGGTGTTCCGGAGCCCGGCCGCGAACCGCCGGAGGCACCTGCCGGGCGGTCAGACACACGACAGGGCGGTCGCGCGCTGTACGGCGTGACCGCCCTTTTCAAGACGGCTCCGGCCATGGGCACCCTTACTTCAGCGCTGCCGCCACGGCGTTGTGGAACAGGGGGCGCAGCCGGCGGATGTGGTCCGAGCGGCCGAAGTGCACCCGGTTGGTCAGCAGGGCGACCACGAGCCGCCTGTGCGGGTCCACCCAGAGGCTGGTGCCGGTGAAGCCGGTGTGGCCGAAGGAGCCCACGCTGAACAGGTCGCCGCAGCTCAGGAAGGCGGCGCCTTCGTGCACGACGATCCAGCCCAGGCCCCGGTGTTCGTCCCCCGCGATGTGCGGCGTCTGGTCCCGGGTGGCGGCGGCGACCGAGGCCGGCGAAAGGACGCCGCTGCCGCCGTCCAGCCACATCTGGCCGTATGCCGCCACCTCCGGGGCCGTGCCGAACAGGCCCGCGTGGCCCGAAACGCCGCCCAGGGCGGCGGCGGTCTGGTCGTGCACCTCGCCGCACTGAAACCGCCCCAGGTGCTCCCGGAACTCGGTGGCCGCGGCGGCGGCCGCCTGCTCGCCCCCGGGCAGGTAGCCGGTCTCGGCGAGCCCCAGCGGCCCGTGGACCTGCTCCCGCACGAACCGCTCCAAGGGCTGCCCGCTCACCCGGGCGACCAGTTCGCCCAACAGGATGAACCCCAGGTCGCTGTAGAGGATCCGGGAACCCGGAGGCGCCTGCAGCGGGACCTGCGCGATCCGGGCGATGCGCTCCTCCCGGCTGGCGGCGGGCTCCCGGAGGGCCGGCGTGCCGGCGGGCAGGCCGGAGGTGTGCGTGAGGAGGTGGCGGATGCGGATCTCCTCCCGCCCCTCGCCCTGGTACTCGGGGAAGAATAGGTGGAGGGGGTCGTCCAGCCGGATCCTGCCCATCTCCACCAGGCGCAGGACGGCCGGCAGGGTGGCCATCACCTTGGTCAGCGACGCCAGGTCGAAGAGGGTCCACGGGGTCATGGGCCGGCGCCGCGGGTGGACCGCCGCCCACCCCAGGGCGCGGTGGGCCGCCACGGCCCCGTCGCGCGCGATGACCACCACCGCCCCGGGCAGCCGTTCGGCCGCGATCTCGGCCTCCAGCAGGCGGATCGCCGCCTCCAGCCGGTCGGGATCGAAGCCGGCGGCGGCAGGGCCCGCCGGGTGGAGCCCCCGGGGCCAGCGGGTCTCGTAGAGTCCGTCGGTCACGGGTACGGCGTTCATGGATGGATCCCACTCCTCAAAGGTTCCGCAGCTCCCCTTGCCAGGCCCGGAACCGTCGGGTATTCTGCCCAATTCGCCGCTGCAGCCCCGGACACCTGGCCCCGCTGGAAATGGCAGGGTTTGTGCCGGCCAACGCGGAATTGAGAAGCAGAACGGCCGGAGGAGGTAGACCTGCCCCATGTTCTTCATCCGTCGCTTCTCTTACCTCTTTTCGAGCTTGCTGCTGTTGGTGGTCTTGGGTCTGCTGGCCTGGCGTTTGCAGTGGCAGGTGGCGGGATACGTCGTCATCGTGACCGCCATCGCGGCGATCGCCATCTACTGGGTGGCCACGCGGCGGGGGGCGCGCACCCCCGCAGATCCCCGGAAGAAGCTGCGGAAGGCCCGCAGCGGCGACCGCCCCACGGTCCTCCACTTCTACAGCGATTTCTCCCTCCGCTGCCTCCTGCGGCGCCCGCTGACGGCGCCCGTGGAGCGGAAGTACCAGGGGCGGTGCGAGTTCATCTATGTGGATGTCGGCCACCCGGACGCCGCGGCGATGCTGGAGGAGCTCAAGGCTCAGCTGGGCGACTGGCTCCTCTTTGACCGGTCCGGGAAGCTGGTCGGCCACCGCCACCGCCTGACCGCCGCCGACCTCGAGCGGGTGCTGGAAGGCGCATCCTGACGGAACGCGAGAGATCGGGCACGCCGGGGCATCCACGGCGTGCCCTTTGTCGAAGGGAGCTGTCCGCGATGGAGTTTCAGGAGCTGTACGACCTCGTCCGCACACGCCGGTCCATCCGCCGCTACCGGCCGGACGACGTGCCCGATGAGATGCTGGAGCGGGCGATCGAGCTCGCCACCTGGGCCCCGAGCGGGGGCAACTACCAGCCGTGGCGGTTCACGGTGGTGAAGAACCGGGAGCTGATCCAGAAGATCGCCGACGCCGTCGAGGCGCGCAGCCGGCTGATGGCCTCCTGGCCGGAGGCGGACCAGTACCGGGAGCAGGCCGACCGCTGGGTCCGGACCAGCGCCTTCTTCCGGCACGCCCCGGCCTGCATCGCCGTCCAGGTGGGCGGCTACCAGTCGGTGGCGGACAAGCTGCTGGCGGCCAGGGGCCCCCAGGACCCCGCCGCGGCGGAGATGATGGAGTGGCGCCGGTTCGGGTCGTCCCGCATCCAGACCATCGGCGGGGCGATCATGCTGCTCCTGCTGGCCCTGCACCAGCAGGGGCTGGGGGCCTGCTGGATGGCCGGTCCCCTGCAGGCCAAGGCGGAGATCGAGAAGCTGCTGAACGTCCCCGAGGGGTGGGAGTTCGTCGCCCTGATTCCCGTGGGCTTCCCCGCGGAGGAGCGGGAGGCTCCGCCCCGGCGGCCGCTCAGCGAGGTGCTGGAGTTCATCCGGTAGGGCCCCCTGCTCCCCCGTATCACGCCGCGCCGGCACGGGCACACTGTTAAGGCAGGCTGTACGGGGGGAGTGAGGGCGACGTGGGCACGCGCGGCTCGGGCTGGGGCCGGGACCGGAGGCCGGCGGCGGGTACGGGGCTGCGCCGCCGGCGGGCCCGTGGCCGCCGGCGCCGTGCCGGCTGGCTGGCGGCCTGGCTGGGCCGGATCCGCCGGCGGTGGCGCTCCTTCTGGCACTGGGAGGTGCTGCACGCGCTGCGGCAGCGGTACCCGCAGCTCGCCCGCAGCCGCACGCCCGGCCCCGGTGAGCTGCGCCGGTTCCCGCAGCGCACCTGGCCGTGACCTACACGATAGCCCCCCTGGCCGTCCTCCGGCCAGGGGGGCCTTCCCGTTTACAGTTCGCCGCGCAGGGCGTAGGTGCGGACCTTCTCCAACTCCCGGTAGACCAGGTTCTTCCCCTCTTCCGTGTGCCACCAGTTGTCCCGGGTGATGTCCGTGCGCCGATCGGGGCAGCAGGTGATCTTGGTCTCGCGGGGGATATAGTTGGCGAGCGTGCGCTTCACCCGGCGCATGTGGTGCGGCGCGCTCACGACGAGGACGTTCTTGATGTTCTTCCAGCCGATCGTTTCTTCTATACGCTTAACCGAGTACTGTACCTGTTCGAGGGTGTTGAGGCCATCGCATTCGATGTCGATCGCCTCCGCCGGGACGCCCAGCTGGAGCAGGTGGTCGCGCAGCCGTTCCGCTTCACACACGCCGATGCCGCGCTTGTCGCCGCCCGTGATGAAGATCCGGGGAGCCAGCCCGGCCTGGTAGAGCTCTGCCGCGCGCTCAGCCCGCTCGAGCCGCTTGCCGCCGAAGACCAGGATCAGATCGCCGGGTGTGGGCTCGTCCTCGACGAACAGGTACTCGGAGATCTCACGGAGCGACATGCCTTCATACAGTCGCAGACTCATTGGGCATTCCTCCCTGGCGCGTGGTCGTTCTGGCGCCTGCACTCCCTCTGGGCATCGTCCCTGCCGGTGCCGCCCGCCGGGCGCCGGTCAGCGGGACGGGCGGCAGGGGCAGCGTCGGCTGGACGAGAGTCAAAAAATCGCCTTTGCTTCGGACTCAGGGCACCCACGTCGGGAAGCCTGGCCACAGGCCCGGCCCCGCAGGGCTCCTGGTCCCGAAACAAAGGCGATTCCGTGCGCACACGCTTGAGTTTCAGGCAGGCCGCTCCGCAGCCCGCCTGCTCCGTCGCGCGGGCCGGCGGCCGCGCGCGCGGTCAGGAGGGGAATGGTTGGAGGCTCAAACCCGCTTGCGGCTGGAGTGCGGTGCAACGGCCCTCACCTCCTGACCTGTCAACAGGTTATTCGCCGCCCGGCGGGAAATCCCCTGTCGCGCGGCGCAACCTCCCTGCGAATCCCGCCGAAGGGCGGGCAGGGTCCAGGGGCGGCTACTGTCCGCGCAGTAGCCGCCCCTGCTGCCGGGCTTAGACCCGGGTCTACACCCCCGCCGTGCGCAGCCGTCCGGCCGCGGCGATCAGGGCATCGGCGGCGGCGTCGACCTCTTCCGCGGTCGTGTACCGGCCGAGGCTGAGCCGGACGGCGCCCAGGGCGTCCTCGGGCGTGAGGCCCATGGCCAGGAGCACCGCGCTGGGCTCGCTCACCCCGGCGTGGCAGGCGGATCCGGTGGAGGCCGCCACCTCCGGCGCGGCCGCCAGCAGATCGTTGCCCACCAGGCCCTCCACCCGGAGGTGCAGGGTGTTGGGGAGGCGCGGAACCCCCTGGCCGGTGACGCGGACGGGCAGCGCAGCGGCGAGCCGCTCCTGGAGCCGGTTCCGCAGCTGCTCCAGCCGCCGGGCCTCGCCGGTGGCCAGCTTCCACTCGGCGATCTCCGCCGCCCGCCCCAGGGCGACCAGGTAGGGCACGTTTTCCGTGCCCGCCCGCCGTCCGCCTTCGTAGTCCGCCCCGTGGATCAGGGGGTGGAGCGTCACGCCGCTGCGCACGTAGAGCGCGCCGACCCCCTTCGGGGCGTAGAGCTTGTGGCCCGCGACGGTGAGCAGGTCGCACCCGATCGCCTCGACGTCCACGGGGATCTTGCCGCAGCTCTGCGCCGCGTCCACGTGGAACAGGACCCCGGCCTCCCGGGCGATCCGGCCGACCTCCTCCACCGGCTGGATGACCCCGGTTTCGTTCTGGGCGTGCAGCAGGCTGATCAGGATCGTGTCGGGGCGCAGGGCGCGGCGCACGTCGTCCGGGTCGATGCGCCCCTGCCCGTCCGCGGGCAGGTAGGTGACGGCGAGACCGAAGTGGCGCTCCAGATACCGGCAGGCCTCCAGGGTCGCCGGATGTTCGATGGCCGAGGTGATGATATGGCCCCGGCCCCGGGCGAAGGCAACCCCCTTCACGGCCAGGTTGATGGATTCGCTGGCGCACGAGGTGAAGACGATCTCCCCCGCCGCGGCCCCGATCAGGCTGGCCACCTGCTCCCGGGCGGTGGCGATGGCGGCGGCGGCGACCGCGCCCAGCCGGTGCGTGGAGTGCGGGTTGCCGAAGTGTTCGGTCAGGTAGGGGAGCATCGCTTCGACGACCGCCGGATCCACCGGGGTCGTCGCATTATAGTCGAGGTAAATCGGTCGTCCCATTAGACTACCTCCCTCCATAGTAGCCGGGGCAGGGACCTGCGACCGCCGCTGTAGGGGCACCTACGGTTAGCAATGTAGGCTGGAGTATAAGTGAATTTGTTCCTTTGACCCATACCAAATACCTATCGCCGTTGCTAGACTCAAAGGTGACGAAGAGTTGTGACGCGCATCACAGACACGAACGAACCAAAGTCAAGCGGCGGGATGCCGGGAAAGGATGAGCACAGGTGGATCTGACACTGCTTAGCCGGATCCAGTTTGCCGTGACGGTTGGTATCCACTTCGTGTTCGTTCCCCTGTCCATCGGTCTCATCATCTTCACCTGCATCATGGAGACCCTGTACGTCCGCACGGGCGATCCGAAGTACAAGGCCCTGACGAAGTTCTGGGGCAAGCTGTTCGCCATCAACTTCCTGCTCGGCGTCGTGACCGGCGTCGCCATGGAGTTCCAGTTCGGCACCAACTGGTCCCGGTACTCGGAGTTCATGGGCGACATCTTCGGTTCGCCGCTGGCCATCGAGGCGCTCATGGCGTTCTTCCTCGAGTCGACCATGCTGGGCATCTGGCTCTTCGGCTGGGAGAAGCTGTCGAAGAAGATGCACCTGCTGGCCGGCTGGCTGGTCGCGCTGGGCACGCACCTCTCGGCGGTCTGGATCATCGTCGCCAACGGCTTCATGCAGCATCCTGTGGGCTACGTGCTGCGCAACAACCGGGCTGAGCTCGTCAACTTCTGGGAGGTCCTGTTCAACCCGTACGCCTGGCACATGTACATCCACACCATCTTCGCCTGCTACAGCGTCGGCGCCTTCTTCGTGCTGGCCGTCTCGGCCTACCACCTGCTGCGCAGGCAGAACGTGGACCTGATGAAGATCTGCGTCAAGTACGCCACGGTCTTCGCCATCATCGCCACCCTGGGCAACGCGATCACCGGCCACTTCAACGGCAAGAACGTCGCTCTGCGGCAGCCCGTGAAGCTGGCCGCCATGGAGGCGCAGTGGGAGACCGAGCGGGGAGCCGGCTTCCCGCTGATCGCCGTGCCGGATGAAGCCAACGAGCGCAACGCGATCGAGGCCCTCACGATCCCGGGTCTGACCAGCTGGCTGGCGTACGGCAGCACCGATGCCGAGGTCCTGGGCCTGAAGGACGTGCCGAAGGAGATGCGGCCGCCCGTGGCGCTCACCTTCTGGTCGTTCCGGATCATGGTCGGGCTGGGCATCGCCATGCTGATCGTCGCCATTGCCGCCTGGTGGCATCACCGCAAGGGCACGCTCATGGAGCGCCGGCGCCTGCTGAAGTACCTGCTGTGGTCGCTTCCGCTGCCCTACATTGCGACCAACCTGGGCTGGATGGTCGCCGAGGTCGGGCGCCAGCCGTGGACGGTCTACGGGCTGATCACGACCGCCGACTCGGTCTCGCCGATCTCGCTGGCTGACGTGATCATCAGCCTCGGCCTCGTGCTGGTGTTCTACGCCATCCTCGTGGGCCTGGATGCGTACCTCCTGGTCCGCTACGCGAAGGCCGGCCCCGAGGCCTACGACGAGCGGCAGGTCGCCGTGGCAGACTAACCCGGCTGTGCGCAAAGGAGGTATGGACGGATGTCCCACGAGCTATTGCAGGTGATCTGGTTCGCCCTCTGGGGGCTGCTCTGGGCGATCTACTTCGGCCTCGACGGCTTTGACCTCGGCTCCGGCATGCTGGCCGGCATCTTCCGGAAGGACGAAGAGCAGCGCCACCTGATCGGCTCCCTTGCCCCGGTCTGGGACGGCAACGAGGTCTGGGTCATCACGGCCGGCGGCGTGACCTTCGCCGCGTTCCCCAAGCTCTACGCGACCATGTTCAGCGCCCTGTACCTGCCCCTGTTCCTCATCCTGTTCAGTCTGATGTTCCGCGCGGCGGCGATCGAGTTCTACCACCACATGGGCTACGACGCGCGGTGGCAGCGCACCTGGGGCTGGGTCCTCGCCGTCTCCAGCTTCCTCGTGGCGTTCCTGTTCGGCGTGGCCTTCGGCAACATCTTCCAGGGCCTGCCGCTGGACCGGACCGGGTACCACGGCACCCTCCTCAGCCTGCTGAACCCGTACGGGCTGCTCACCGGCGCGCTGTTCGTCGCCGCCTTCCTGATGAACGGCGCCTCCTGGCTGGCGCACAAGGCCCCTGACGAGGGACTGCGGACCAAGGCCAATCGGTTCGCCAAGCAGATGTGGCCCGCCGTCCTGGTGCTGGCGGCCGCCTGGCTGGTCTACACGCCGTTTGCCACGAAGCTGATGGAAAACTACCTCAAGGTGCCGGCCCTGTTCGTGGTTCCGGCCCTGGCGGTGGTGCTGCTGGTGCTCACCCGGGTGTACCTGGAGAAGGGGCAGCACGCCCTGGCCCTGCTCGCGGGCTCGCTCACCGTGGGCCTCACCGTCATCGCCGCCGTCATCGGCCTCTTCCCGAACATGTTCCCGTCCAACATCGATCCGGCGTACAGCCTGACGGCGTTCAACGCCTCCAGCAGCCACTACACGCTTCAGTTCATGTTCGGCGTGGTCGTGATCTTCCTGCCCTTCGTCCTCCTGTATCAGATCTGGGCCTACCGGCTCTTCGGCCGGCAGGGCACGGGCAGCGAGGCGGGCAACTACTGATCCCTCCCGAGCAACAACCGGCGGCGCCGGGCTCCCCCAGCGGGAGCCCGGCGCCGTTTGCGCTGGCGGATCGCCGAGGCCGCGGCCGGCGCCGTGCGGGCGCGCCGTCAGGAGATTCCCAGCTTCCTCATTTGATAGTACAGGGCGCTGCGCGAGATGCCGAGCTGCCGGGCCGCCAGCGACCGGTTCTGCCCCGCGGCCTGCAGGGCGGCGAGGATGGCCGCGCGCCTGGCCTCGCGGGTCGCTGCGCTGAGGTCTGGTGCCGCCGAGGCCGGCGGCGCAGGGAGCCCGGCGGCCGGGGGTGGCGGCGAGGGTTCAGCGGCGGGCGGAACCGGCGAAGCCGCCGGGAGGGGCGCGCCGCCCGGGGCGGGAGCGAGGGCGGCGGGAGCGGCTGCGGTGGCCGCGACCGCGGCCGCGGGAGCCCCCGGCGGCTGCAGGTCCGGCCGGAGGATCGACGGCGGCAGGTACTCGGCCTTGATCATGCCGTCGTCGCTCAGCACCACCAGCCGTTCGATGACGTTGCGCAGCTCCCGGATGTTGCCGGGCCAGGAGTACGCCATGAAGGCCACCATGACGGCGGGCTCGATGCCCTTGATGGACCGCCGGTGGCGGATGGCGAACTCCCGCGTGAACTGGTGGACCAGGTCAGCGAGGTCTTCCAGCCGGTCCCGCAGGGGCGGAATCTCCAGCGTGACCACGTCCAGCCGGTAGTAGAGGTCCTCCCGGAAGCGCCCCTGGCGCATCATCTCCTCCAGGTTCCGGTTGGTCGCGGCGATGATGCGCACGTCGGCGAGGCGGGGCTTGTCGCTGCCCAGCCGGTAGAAGCGCCGGTCCTGCAGCACCCGGAGCAGCTTCACCTGCGTCTCCAGGGGCAGCTCACCGACCTCGTCCAGGAAGAGCGTGCCGCCCTGGGCCTGTTCGAGCTTCCCCGACTTCCCCTTCTGGTCGGCGCCGGTGAACGCGCCGCGCTCGTAGCCGAAGAGCTCGCTCTCGAACAGGGCCGGGGGGATCGCCCCGCAGTTGATCGCGACGAAGGGCTTGTCCCGGCGGTCGCTCGCCTCGTGAATCGCCCGGGCGAACACCTCCTTGCCCACGCCGCTCTCGCCCCGGATCAGGACCGTCGCGTCGCAGGCCGCCACCCGGCGGGCGATGCTGATCGTGCGCTGGATCGCCGGGCTGCGCCCGATGATGTGCTGGAACGGGTCGCCCCGCTCGCGGATGCGGGAGATCTCCCCCTCGAGGGCCCGGTACTCGGAGGTGGCGCGGTCGAGCTGCTCGTGCAGCCGCACCAGGGTGGTCACGTCCTGCTCGACCGCCAGCCCGCCGATGATGCGGTCGCCCAGCCGGATGGGCTGCGCGTTGATGATCACCCACGTGTCGGGGCGCGGCTCGTGCAGCTTCTGGTGCACCGAGCAGCCGGTGGCCAGGGCCCGCAGGCTGTACTGGTCCCGGCCGGGGAAGAAGTCAGCCAGGGGCCGGCCCAGGATCTCTTCGGCGCGGATGCCGTACAGCCGCTCGGCAGCCGGGTTCCAGCCGCTCACCCGCCCGGCTTCGTCCACCATGCACACGCTTTCCCCGACCGTCTGCATGAGCGCGTCGAACTGCGCCTGCAGCCGGCGGTGCGCTTCAAGGAGGAACCGGGCGACCTCCGCCCAGCAGAGCACGCCGACCGGCGTGCCATCCGGCCCCGTCACCACCACGACCGGCCCGGCCGGCTGCAGGATGGCCGCGGCGACCGGCAGCGTCGCCGGCACCACCTGGACGGGCCGCCAGGGGAAGTGCGCCAGGCCGGCCGCGCCGTGCCGGCTCAGGTAGCCGGCCAGCTGGTCGCTGGTGGCCGCGCCCGTGGGGCGGCCCCGGTGGGTGCGGATGACGGTCAGCCCCGGCTCCCGGGGCAGCTCGCCGACCGGGCCCTCCGCCTCCAGCAGGGTGAACCGCTGCGACATCACGTCTGCCACCGTGATGAGGGAAAGGCCCATGTGTCCGAACCCCCTGTGCGAGTGTCCGCACGCCTGGCGTGATGTCGGAATTCTAGCACAGGGTCTGCGCGAGTTTCAATACACTCTAGCTTGTTATTCGAAATACTAGCAGATTTACTGGGGATTTTTCGCTTTGGCACGCGAATTGCATACAGGCTGGGGCCGGATCCGGCGCAGGAGGACGCCGCCCTGCCCGCGAGACCGCCGCCTATGGCCGGCCCGGGTCGATCCCCGCCGGCCCAAGGCTTCCTCCTGCGCGGATCCGGGAGAGAAGGACGGGAAAAGGAGAGGAGAGCGATGGTACCCTTCCGGAACCTTCGCCGCCTGTTGTGCCTCTGGCTGGTCCTCGCGCTGGCGGTGCTCGCCGGCTGCGGCGGCGCGCAGCAGCAGCCCGCCGGTCAGCCCAGCGGCACCCAGAGCCAGCAGGCCGGCGGCTCCACGTCCACGCAGGCTGAGGGCGACATCCTGATCGGCGCCGTCCTGCCCATCACCGGCGGCAGCGCCAAGATGGGGCAGGACATGCAGAACGCCATCCAGATGGCCTTCGACGAGATCAACGCCCAGGGCGGCGTCCTCGGCCGGAAGCTGAAGCTGGAGGTGCAGGACGACGCCTGCGACCCGCAGACCGCGGTGGCGGCGGCCAATAAGATCGTCAGCATGAACGTGGTGGCGGTCATCAGCGGCTACTGCAGCGGCGCCTTCCTGCCGACCGAGGCCATCTACCACAACGCCGGCCTGGGCGTCGTCGTGCCGGCGGCCAACGCCGTGAGCCTGACCGAGCAGGGCTACGAGGAGATCAACCTGATCAACGCCACCAACCGGGACCAGGCCCGCACGGCGGCCGACTACATGGTGAACCGGTGGGGCGCCAAGAAGGTCGCCCTCATCCACGACAACTCCGCCTTCGCCCTGGAGCTGGCGGAGCTGACCCGGGAGAACCTGCAGGGCCGGGCCGAGGTGGTCGCCTTCGAGGCCATCACCCCCGGCGAGAAGGACTTCAGCGCCCTCCTGACCAGCCTCAAGGGCAAGGAGCCCGACGCCATCTACTTCACCGGCTACTACGCCGAGGGCGGCCTCATCATCAAGCAGGCCCGCGGCCTGGGCATCACCGCAAAGATCATGGTGGGCGACGGCGCCAATGATCCGACCCTGGTCGAGATCGCCGGCGCCGAGAACGCCGAGGGCGTGGCCATCACCTCCAGCCCGGGCGCCTTCGACTTCAAGGGCTCCAGCGACTGGATCCCGCGGTACCGGGAGAAGTACGGCGAGCCCGGCCCCTACAGCGTCCACGCGTATGACGCCGCGTACGTGGTCGCGGAGGCCATCAAGCAGGCCGGGACCACCGACCGGGCGGCTGTGGCCAAGGCGATCCGGAATATCAATATCGAAGGCATCAGCGGACCCATCTCCTTCACCGAGACCGGCAACCGCAAGGAAGGCTACTTCATCGTGCTGGAGGTCAAGGACGGCCAGTTCACCGTGGTGCAGGGCGTTCCCCGGTAAGCCGGGCGGCCTGGATGCGGGGCCCACGCTGCAGAGCCGTGGGCCCCTGCCAACCCCATGAAAGGGTGCGAATATGTCACAGGTACTGGAACAGCTGCTCAACGCGCTGGTCATCGGCTCATTCTACGCGCTGGTCGCCCTGGGGTACAGCATGGTCTACGGCATCATCCGGCTGATCAACTTCGCCCACGGCGACCTGTACATGCTGGGTGCCTTCTTCGGCTACAGCGCGCTCCTGCTGCTGGGGCGGCTCTCGTTCGGGGCCGGGGTGACGGGGGTCCTCCTGGCCATGCTCATCTCCATGGCCCTGACCGGCGGCGTCGGCGTGCTGGTGGAGCGGGTGGCCTACCGGCCGCTCCGGGAGGCCCCGCGCATCATCCCGCTGATCACCGCCCTGGGCATGTCGCTCTTCCTGGAGAACGCCGTCATGGTCTTCAAGCCGTGGGGCGCCAGCTTCCGGGTCTACCCGGTGACGCTGGGCCGCGCCGGGTTTGCGCTGGCCGGCGTGCACATCGGCTACGCCCACCTGGCCATCTTCGCCATGGCGCTCTGCCTCATGGTGGGGCTGCACTTCTTCGTCGAGCGGACCACCCTGGGCAAGGCGATGCGCGCGGTGTCCTTCGACCGGGAGGCGGCCCAGCTGATGGGCATCAACGCCAACCGGATGATCTCGCTGGGCTTCTTCCTGGGCTCCATCATGGCGGCGGCCGCCGGCGTCATGGCCGGGCTCTACTACGGCCAGATCAACTTCCTCATGGGCTTCCTCGTGGGCCTGAAGGCCTTTACCGCCTCGGTGTTGGGCGGCATCGGCAACCTGCCCGGCGCCATGCTGGGCGGCATGCTGCTCGGGGTGCTGGAGGTCTTCGGCACCAGCGCCGTGGGCGGCCAGTGGAAGGACGTCTTCGCCTTCGGGGCCCTGATCCTGATCCTGGTCTTCAAGCCCACCGGCCTTTTGGGTGAGAGGACTGCGGGGAGGATGTAGCCATGAACACGGAAAACGTGCGCAGCGCGGGACCCGGCTGGGGCCGCCTGGCTCGGACCGGGGGTGTCGTCCTCCTGCTGGCGGCGGCGGTGGCGCTGCCCTTCGTCTCCTCGAGCCCCTACGTGCTGGACGTCGCCATCCTGATGCTGTTCTACATGTGCCTGGCCCTGGGGCTCAACGTGGTGGTGGGCTACGCGGGGCTCCTCGACCTGGGCTACGCCGCGTACTTCGCCGTGGGCGCCTACACCCTCGGCATCCTGACCAGGACCTTCCACGTGAACTTCTGGCTGGCCCTTCTGGCCTCCGGCCTGTTCGCCATGCTCCTGGGGCTGTTCATCGGCCTCACGGTGCTGCGCCTGCGCAGCGACTACCTGACCATGGTCACCCTGGGCTTCGGCGAGATCATCCGCATCACCGCCAACAACCTGAAGATCACCGGCGGCCCCACCGGCATCTTCGGCATCATGGCCCCGAAGGTCTTCGGCCTGTCGCTGGGCCAGCCCCGCAACATCTACTTCGTCATGCTGATCCTGGTGGTGCTCACCACCATCGCCATGGCGCGCCTCGGCAACTCCCGGGTGGGGCGGGCCTGGGCCTGCCTCCGGGAGGACCAGGACGCGGCGGAGGCGATGGGGATCAACACCTTGGGGTACAAGTTGCTGGCCTATCTCACCGGCACCTTCTGGGGCGGCCTCACGGGGGCGTTCTTCGCCGTGAAGATGACCGCCGTCTCGCCCAACAGCTTCAGCTTCATGCAGTCGGTGACCGTGCTCATGGCTGTGGTGATGGGCGGCATGGGCAGCGTGCCGGGCGTGATCCTCGGCGGTGCGCTGGTCATCCTGCTGCCGGAACTGCTTCGGGACGTCGCGGACTGGCGCTACCTGGTCTTCGGCCTCGCCCTGGTGCTGCTCATGCTCTTCCGGCCGGCCGGGCTCTGGCCCGCCCGGGCCGGCGCGCGGGAGGAGGTGTAGGCCGTGGCGCTGCTCAGCATCCGGAACCTCACCCTGACCTTCGGCGGCCTCACGGCCATCCGCGACCTTTCGTTCGAGGTGCACGCCGGCGAGATCGTCGGCCTGATCGGGCCCAACGGCGCGGGCAAGACCTCGGTCTTCAACTGCATCACCGGCTTCTACCGCCCAGCGGCCGGGGAGATCATCTTCGACGGCCGGCCGGTGCTGGGGCTGCGTCCCCACCGGCGCACCGAGCTGGGCATGGCGCGGACCTTCCAGAACCTGCGCCTCTTCCCCAACCTGACGGCCGCCGAGAACGTGATGGCCGGCGCGCACTGCCGGACCCGGGCGGGCCTGTTTGCCAGCATGCTGCGCACGCCGGCCCAGCGGCTGGAGGAGCGGCAGGTGCGGGAGATGGCCCTCTACTGGCTGGAGTTCGTGGGGCTGAAGGACCAGGCCAATCGCCTCGCCAAGAACCTGCCCTACGGCGCCCAGCGCCGGCTGGAGATCGCCCGGGCCATGGCGTCGCAGCCCAAGCTGCTCCTGCTCGATGAGCCGGCGGCCGGCCTCAACCCGGCGGAGAAGGAGTCGCTGATGGAGCTCATCCAGCGGATCCGCGAGGGCGGGGTCACCCCGCTCTTGATCGAGCACGACATGGGCCTGGTGATGCGCATCTGCTCCCGGCTGGTGGTGCTCGACCACGGCGAGAAGATCGCGGAGGGCGACCCCGAAACCGTGCGCAGCGACCCGCGGGTGATCGAGGCCTACCTCGGCAGGGAGGAGGAGAGCGCCTAGCCATGGCCATGCTGGAACTGCGCGGCGTCCGCACGTTCTATGGGGCCATCGAGGCCCTGAAAGGGATCAGCCTGAAGGTGGAGGAGGGCGAGGTGGTGGCCCTCCTGGGCAGCAACGGCGCCGGCAAGTCCACGACCCTGCGCACCATCTCCGGGCTCCTCCGGCCCCGGGAGGGCGAGATCCGGTTCCAGGGGCAGTCCATCGCCGGCCTGCCGCCGGACGAGATCGTGAAGCTGGGCATCGTGCACGTGCCCGAGGGGCGCCGCATCTTCGGTCCCCTCACCGTGGAGGAGAACCTGGAGATGGGCGCCTTTCTGGCCCGGGGGCAGAAGAAGCGGATCCAGGAGGATCTGGCCCGGGTCTACGACATGTTCCCCCGCCTGAAGGAGCGGCGCCGGCAGCTGGCCGGGACGCTCTCGGGCGGCGAGCAGCAGATGCTGGCCGTCGGCCGCGCCCTGATGGCCCGCCCCAAGCTGCTGATGCTGGACGAGCCCTCCATGGGGCTCGCGCCCAACCTGGTTCAGTTCATCATGCAGACCGTGCGGGAGATCAACCGGCAGGGCGTGACGGTGCTGGTGGTGGAGCAGAACGCGCGGTCGGCCCTCCGGCTCGCCAGCCGGGCCTACGTCATGGAGACCGGCCGGATCACCCTGGAGGGTCCGGCGGCGGAGCTGGCCCGGGACGAGCAGGTGGTCGCCGCGTACCTGGGAGGGGGCCGCTGAGCGCCGTTGACCCGCCTGCGTATCTTTCGGGCATGTGACCAGAAGGGTATTCTGACGATGGCGGAAACCATCGACCTGGTGGCCACGGCCCTGGTGGAACTCTCCGCCGGGCGCGCCGACGCGCCCACGCGCCTGGCCGTCCCCGTCCCCGCGCAGAACGGCACCTGCCTGTTCATGCCCGCCCTCGTCGGCCGGGCCGGGGCCCTGGGCGTCAAGTACATCTCGGCCTTTCCCCGCAACAAGGAGAGGGGCAGGCCGGCCCTTTCCGGGGTGCTGATCCTGGCGGACGCGAACACCGGCGAGCCCATCGCCCTGCTGGAGGCCGCCTACCTGACCGCGCTGCGCGCCGGCGCGGTCACCGGACTCGCCACGCGCCTTTTGGCGCGGGAGGACGCCCGCACGGTGGCGATCATCGGCACCGGCGCCCAGGCCCCGTGGCAGCTGGAGGGGATCCTGGCGGTGCGGGAGGTGCGGGAGGTGCGGCTCTACAACCACCACCCCGACAAGGCGTACCGCTGCGCCCAGGAGATCGCGGCCCGGCTTCCGCCCGGGCGGCAGCCCCGCATCGTCGTCTGCCTCACCCCGGAGGATGTGGTGCGCGGCGCGGACATCGTGGTCACCGCCACCGACTCGCCCACCCCGGTCTTCCCGGCGGGCCTGGTGGAGCCCGGCATGCACGTGAACGCGATCGGCTCCTTCCGGCCCACCATGCAGGAGCTGCCGCCGGGGGTGATCAGCCCGGCGGCCAAGGTGGTGGTGGAGTCCCGGCAGGTCGCGCTGGAGGAGAGCGGCGACCTCGTGATCCCCGTCCGGGACGGCCTCTTCCGGCCGGAGGACATCCACGCCGAGCTGGGCGAGATCGCCGCCGGCAAGAAGCCGGGCCGGGTGTCCCCCGACGAGGTGACGGTGTTCAAGTCGGTGGGGCTCGCCGCCATGGACGTCGTGGTCGGGCGGGCGATCTACGACCGGGCGGTGGCGATGGGGATCGGGCAGGAGGTCGACCTGGGTCCCTAGCCGGCGGTGAGGCCCGCCGGCCGGCGATGGCTAGACGCCGGTGAGGCCGAGCCGGCGCATGCGGTTGTAGAGCGTCCCCCTGGAGATGCCCAGGAGGCGCGCCGCCGCGCTGCGGTTGTGCCGCGCCGCGGCCAAGGCCGCCAGGATGGCCTCCCGCTCGTCCTGGGGCGTCGCCCTCTTGGGCGGGGCCGCGGCCGCGGGCGCGCTGCGGCGGCCATGGCCCAGGATCGCCGGGATCAGCTCCGGGCCGACGGCACCGTCGGGGGCCAGGATCACCATGCGCTCGACCGCGCTGCGCAGCTCCCGCACGTTGCCCGGCCACGGGTGCTCCATCATCGCCTGGATGACCGCCGGGTGCACCTCCACCGGCGGGCGCCCGTAGCGCACGCTGAACTCGTGGAGGAAGCGCTGCATCAGTTCCACGATGTCCTCCCGGCGCTCCCGGAGGGGCGGGATGTCCAGGGTGAAGACGTTCAGGCGCCAGTAAAGATCCTCCCGGTAGCGCCCCTGGCGCACGAGCTCTTCCAGGTCGCGGTTGGTGGCGACCACCACCCGGACGTCCACGCTGATGGGGGTGGAGCCGCCGACCCGGTAGAACTTGCGGTCCTCCAGGAAGCGCAGCAGCTTGACCTGGGCCTCCAGGGGCAGGTCGCCCACCTCGTCCAGGAACAGCGTCCCCCCGTGGGCCAGTTCCAGCTTGCCCCGCTGTCCCCTGGGGTTGGCGCCGGTGAACGCGCCGGGGGCGTAGCCGAAGAGCTCGCTTTCGAAGAGCGTCGCCGGGATGGCGCCGCAGTTGAGCACGACGAAGGGACCGCTGCGCCGCGGCGAGGCCTGGTGGATCGCCCGGGCGAAGAGCTCCTTGCCGACGCCGGTCTCCCCCCGGATCAGGGTGGTGGCGTCGGTGGCGGCGACCAGCGAGGCCAGGCGGATCGCCCTTCGGATGGCGGGGTGGCGCCCCCGCACGGCCTGGAAGGGGTCCGCAGGCGGCGGGGCCGGCGGGGGCGCAGGGGAGAGCCGCTTCTGCAGCGCGTCCACCTGCCCGCGGGCGTGCATCAGCTCGTTGGAGAGCTCCACCAGGTCGGTGACGTCCCGCTCCACGGCCATCGCGCCGACCACCCGCCCGTCCCGCACCACCGGCGCGGCCGAGACCAGCACGCAGATGCCGGGGCGGGGCTGGTGGTAGGTCCACTCCACCCGCTGGCCGGTCTCCAGCACCCGGCGGACCATCAGCGAGGACGGCGTGAAGAAGCCGGTGATCGCCTGGCCGAGGATGTCGCGGGCCGGGATGCCGTAAAGCTGCTCGGCGCCGGCGTTCCAGGCGACCACCCGTCCGCCGGCGTCCACGATGGTGACGGCGAGGTCAACCAAGTCGAGGAGAGGCCCCATGCTGGCCTGCAGAACGTCAGTCTCCATCCTCCCACCTCCGGCGGCGTCGCACAGGATGCGGTCACCAGCGCACCTGTTCAACCAATATACAACTAATCATCACGTTTAAACAGAGTGTCACGCGCGATTGTACACTCCGTGCGGGCCGCCCGGCGGGTTTGCCTCGCGTGGGAGGCCGGTGCCGGGCCTCTCCGAGTTGGCACGGTCGTTGCAAGTTGTCATCGATCACCCGTGTCTGTCGCGGCTGTGGTTTTCGACGTACGAATGAGCAAGAGGGAGGGGGCAACGGACGTGTCGTCGCTTGCGCGCAAGGCAATTCTCTCCGTGGCAGGCAACCGGTTCATGACCCGCGCGATGACCCGCTACGGCCTGAAGATCGGGGCCGGCCGGTTCGTCGCCGGCGTGACGCTGGAGGACGCGGTGGAGGTGACCAAGCGGCTGAACGACCAGGGGCTGGCGGTGACGCTGGATCTCCTGGGGGAGGGAGTCACCAGCCGCGAGGGCGCCCGCACCATGGCCGAAGGATGCGCGCGGATCCTGGAGGCGATCGAGCGGGAGAAACTCGATGCGAACCTCTCCGTGAAGCTGACCCAGCTGGGCCTGGCGATCGACCCCGAGGTGGCGATGGAGAACATGGTCTACCTCCAGGACATCGCCCGGCAGGCGGGCATCTTCATCCGGGTCGACATGGAGTCCAGCGACGTGACCGACGTGACGCTGGACATCGTGCGCCGGCTCTACGCCCGCGAGCGCAACGTGGGCACCGTGATCCAGGCGTACCTCTACCGCAGCCCGCAGGACCTCGCCGAGCTGGCCAAGCTGGGGATGAACGTGCGGCTGGTCAAGGGCGCCTACCTGGAGCCCCCGAGCGTGGCGTACCCGAAGAAGTCCGACGTGGACGCCGCCTTCAAGCGGCTGATCGCCCAGCACCTGTCCGCGGGATGCTACACGGCGGTGGCCACCCATGACGACGCCATCATCGCCTTCACCGAGTCCTTCGTGCGGGAGAAGGGGATTCCGCACAGCCAGTTCGAGTTCCAGATGCTCTACGGCATCCGCCCGGAGCGGCAGCGGGAGCTGGCGCGCGCGGGCTACCGCACGCGGATCTACGTGCCCTTCGGCGCGGACTGGTACCCCTACTTCATCCGCCGGCTGGCGGAGCGCCCGGCGAACGTCTGGTTCGTCCTGGCCAACCTGATGAAGCCCTAGGAGGTGCTGCGTTTGATCCCTCCCTATCGCCCTGAGCCGCTCAGCGACTTCGGCAATCCGGCGGTCGCCGCCGCCTTCGAGCAGGCCCTGGCCGCGGTGGTAGCGCAGCTCGGGAAGCGCTATCCCATGATCATCGGCGGGCGGCGCGTGGACTCCGGCGAGAGCATCGTATCGGTCAACCCGTCGCAGCCCGAAGAGGTGGTGGGCTATGCGGCCCGGGGAGGCGTGGCCGAGGCCGAGGCGGCGGTGCAGGCAGCTCTGGAGGCCTTCCCGGCCTGGGCCGACACGCCGGCCGAGGTCCGGGCCCGGATCCTGTTCAAGGCCGCGGCCATCATGCGGCGGCGCAAGCACGAGCTGGCGGCCTGGATGTGCTACGAGGTGGGCAAGAACTGGGCCGAGGCCGACGCCGACGCCGCGGAGGCCATCGACTTCCTGGAGTACTACGGCCGCCAGATGCTGAAGCTGGCCGGGCCGCAGCCGCTCACCCCGTATCCGGGGGAGGAGAACCATCTCTACTACCTGCCGCTGGGGGTGGGCGTGGTCCACAGCCCGTTCAACTTCCCGCTGGCCATCCTCACCGGCATGACGGCCGCGGCGATCGTCACCGGCAACACCGTGGTGGTGAAGCCCTCCACCGAGGCGCCGGTGATCGCGGCGAAGTTCTTCGAGGTGCTGGAGGAGGCCGGGCTGCCGCCGGGGGTGGCGAACCTGCTCTACGCCGACCCGGCCGAGGTGGGCGACTACCTCACCACCCACAAGGAGGTCCGCTTCATCAACTTCACCGGCTCCCGGGAGGTGGGCTGCCACATCTACGAGCTGGCGGCCAAGGTGCAGCCGGGACAGACCTTCCTGCGGCGGGTGATCGCCGAGATGGGCGGCAAGGACGCGATCATCGTCGACGGCACCGCCGACCTGGACGAGGCGGCCGCCGGCATCGTCGCCTCCGCCTTCGGCTTCAGCGGGCAGAAGTGCTCGGCCTGCTCCCGGGCGGTCATCACCGCCGACGTGTACGACCAGGTGCTGGAGAAGGTGGTGGCCCGGACCCGGGCCCTCCGGATCGGCCCGGCGACCGACCGGGACACCGACGTCGGCCCCGTGGCCGCCGAGCGGTTCCAGAAGAAGATCCTGCAGTATATCGAGATCGGCAAGTCCGAGGGCCGGCTGGTGCTGGGCGGCAGGGCCCTGCCCGGGGGCTACTACGTGGAGCCGACGATCTTCGCCGACGTGGCCCCGACGGCCCGCATCGCCCAGGAGGAGATCTTCGGGCCGGTGCTGGCGTTCATCAAGGCG
>QGVE01000172.1 GCA_003242675.1 Bacillota bacterium
GGGGGGGGGGGTGGCGAAGGCGGTGACCCGGGGGGCGCCCCCGCCCACCGGCTCGCGGGCGTGGTTGGAGCCCTTGGGGACCACCTGGACCTCACGCCCGCGCAGGTGGGCCGCTGCATCGACGAGGTGGGCATCGGGTTCCTCTACGCCCCGGCCCTGCATACCAGCATGAAGCACGTGGCGCCCGTGCGGCGGGAGATCGGGCTGCGCAACCTCTTCAACCTGCTGGGGCCGCTGACCAACCCGGCGATGGCCCAGGCGCAGCTCATGGGCGTGTACGACCCCAACCTGACGGAGCCGCTGGCCCGGGTGCTGGGCAACCTCGGGGTGAAGCACGCCCTGGTGGTGCACGGCACCGACGGGCTCGACGAGATCTCCATCTCGGCCCCCACGGTCGTCTCGGAGCTGCGGGACGGCTTCGTGCACACCTACCGGGTGGTGCCCGAGGACGTCGGGCTCCGCCGGGCGCCCCGGGAGTACATCCGGGGCGGCACGAAGGAGGAGAACGCGCGGATCACCGAGGCGGTGCTCTCGGGTGAGCCCGGCCCCCGGCGGGACGTGGTGCTGCTCAACGCCGCGGCCGCCCTGCTGGCCGCCGACCGGGTCCGCACGCTGCAGGAGGGGGTCGAGCTGGCCGCCCACGCCATCGACTCGGGCGAGGCGCTGCGGGTCCTGGAGCGCATGCGGGAGTTCACCAACCGGCTCCGGGCGGAGTCGGCATAAGGGGCGGAGGCCCTGGGGGGGCGGTGTCTGCCTCCGGAACCGCTTGCTGAGGGAATACTGAGCATGTGAGGCAACTTCAGGCGTCGAACTTGTATTGCAGACCCGTTTCACCGAAGGATCCTGAGCAAACGCGCAAAGGAGTGGTCGTCCTCATGAGCGACAAGCCGATCAAGGTCGTCTTCTCCGGCATGCAGCCCACCAGCGGGGTCACCCTGGGCAACTACCTGGGGGCCATGCGCAACTTCGTCAAGCTGCAGCACGAGGCCCAGTGCTTCTTCTGCGTGGTCGACCTGCACGCCCTCACCATTCCCCAGGATCCCGTGCAGCTGCGGAAGAACACCCTGGACATGGCCCGGCTCTACGTCGCGGCGGGCATCGACCCCAACGTGGCCACGATCTTCGTCCAGTCCCACGTCTCCGCCCACGCCGAGATGGGCTGGCTGATGGAGGTCAGCTGCTACTACGGCGAGCTGCAGCGCATGACCCAGTTCAAGGAGAAGGCGGCCAGGGCCGAGGTGGTCACCACCGGGCTCTTCACCTACCCCGCCCTGATGGCCGCCGACATCCTGCTGTACGACACGACCCACGTGCCCGTAGGCGACGACCAGAAGCAGCACCTGGAGCTGGCCCGCGACATCGCCGTGCGGCTCAACCACCGGTTCGGCCGTGAGGTCGTCGTGGTGCCGGAGCCCTATATCCCGCCGCGGGAGGCCGGCGGACGCATCATGTCGCTGCAGAACCCGACCCAGAAGATGTCCAAGTCTGACCCCGACGAGTCGGCCACGATCCACATGCTGGATACGCCCGACGCGATCCGCAAGAAGATCCGGAGGGCCGTCACCGACTCGGAGAACGAGGTGCGCTACGACCCCGAGAAGAAGCCGGGCATCTCGAACCTGATGGTCATCCTCTCGCTCTGCACCGGGATGTCGCTGGACGAGATCGCCGGCCGCTACACCAGCTACGGCCAGTTCAAGAACGACGTGGCCGAGGCGGTGGTGGCCACCCTCGAGCCGATCCAGCAGCGGTACAGGGAGCTGTGCGAACCGGGGGTCATCGAGGAGATCCTCGAGAAGGGCGCCGAGAAGGCGGAGGCGGTCGCCCGGCCGGTGCTGCGCCGCCTGCAGGATGCCTTCGGGCTGCTCCCCCGGAAGCGGCCATGATCCTCGCGGAGATCCTGGCCGCGAAGGAGGCGGAGGTGGCGGCGGCCCGGCAGGCCCGGCCGCCGGCCGAGGTGATCGCCGCCGCCGAGCGGGCCCCGGCCCCCAGGGGGTTCCGCCGGGCGCTGGAGGCGGGGGGCCACCGGCGGCCCGAGGCCGAACCGGCGGTGCGGGTGATCGCCGAGGTGAAGAAGGCCAGCCCCTCCAAGGGGCTGATCCGCCCGGATTTCGACCCGGTGGCGATTGCCCGGGCCTACGCCGCGGGCGGCGCCGCCTGCCTCTCGGTGCTCACCGACGCGCGCTACTTCCAGGGGTCGCTGGAGCACCTCCGGGCGATCCGGCAGGCCGTGGACCTGCCGCTTCTGCGCAAGGACTTCCTCATCGACGAGTACCAGGTCTACGAGGCCCGGGCGGCGGGGGCCGACGCCATTCTGCTGATCGTGGCGGCGTTTTGCGGCGACTGCGCCGGCGGCCGCACCCCGGACGACCTCGTCCGGCTGGCGGCCCTGGCGGAGGCGCTGGGCATGGACGTCCTGGTGGAGGTCCACACCGCCGAGGAGCTGGCCCTGGCGGTGGAATCCGGCGCCCGGCTCATCGGCATCAACAACCGGGACCTGCGCACGTTCCACACGACCCTGGAGGTGACGGAGCGGCTGGCGCCGCTGGTGCCGCCCGACCGGCTGCTGGTGAGCGAGTCGGGCATCTGGACCCACGACGACCTGCGCCGGGTCGCGGCCGCCGGGGCCCGGGCCGTGCTGGTGGGCGAGTCGCTGATGCGCCAGCCGGACGTGGCCGCCGCGCTCCGGGCCCTGAGGGGCGTCGGACACAGCGCATGACGAAGGGAGCGAGTGCCCCATGTGGGTGAAGATCTGCGGCTTGCAGTACATGAAGGACGCCGTGGCGGCCGTGGAGGCCGGGGCCGACGCCCTGGGGTTCGTCTTCGCCCCCGGCCGGCGGCAGGTGACCCCGGAGCGGGTGGAGGCCCTCATCAGCGGGCTGCCGCCGGAGACGGTGACGGTGGGCGTCTTTGTCGACGCCCCGCTGGAGGAGATCCGCCGGGCGGTGCTCCTCGCCGGGCTGAAGGCCGTGCAGCTGCACGGGTCGGAGCCGCCGGAGTTCATCGACCAGATCGGGCTGCCGGTGATCAAGGCCTTCCGCATCCGGGGGCCGGAGGACCTGGCCAGGCTGCCGGACTACCGGAAGGCCGCGGGCATCCTGCTGGAGCCCTACGTGGAGGGGCAGCCGGGCGGAACGGGCCATGCGCTCGACCCCACCCTGTTCCGCTGGGCGGCCCAGACCCTGGAGCGGGCCGGAGTCCCGCTGGCGGGGCCGGACGAGCCGCTGACCCCGGGTCGGCCGAAGCTGATCCTGGCCGGGGGGCTCACGCCCGACAACGTGGCCGAGGCCATCGCGAAAGCCCAGCCCGGCGGCGTGGACGTCTCCAGCGGGGTCGAAAGCGGGGGCGTCAAGAGCATCGACAAGATCTACGCCTTCGTCGCCGCGGCCAAGGGGGTGGCCCGATGACGACGGCCCTGCCCGACGCCCTGGGCCACTTCGGTCCCTTCGGCGGCCGCTACGTGCCCGAGACGCTGATGGCCGCGTGCATCGAGCTGGAGGAGGCGTACCGGCGCTACAAGGACGATCCCGAGTTCCAGGAGGAGCTCGCGTATTACCGCCGGCAGTACGTGGGCCGGCCGACGCCGCTCTACTTCGCCGAGCGGCTCACGGCCTACGCCGGCGGGGCGCGGATCTACCTGAAGCGGGAGGACCTGAACCACACCGGCGCCCACAAGATCAACAACGCCCTGGGCCAGGCCCTGCTCGCGAAGCGGATGGGCAAGCGGCGCATCATCGCGGAGACCGGCGCCGGCCAGCACGGCGTGGCGGCGGCGACCGTGGCGGCGCTCTTCGGCCTGGAGTGCGACGTCCACATGGGCGAGGTGGACGTGGCCCGCCAGCGGCTCAACGTCTTCCGCATGCAGCTGCTCGGCGCCCGGGTGATCCCCACCCGGTCGGGCTCCCGCACCCTGAAGGACGCCACCAACGAGGCGATCCGGGACTGGGTGACCAACGTGGAGACCACCCACTACGTCATCGGCTCGGCGGTGGGGCCGCATCCCTACCCGATGATCGTCCGGGACTTCCAGGCGGTGATCGGCTACGAGACCCTGAGCCAGATCCAGGAGGCGGAGGGGCGGCTGCCGGACGCGATCGTCGCCTGCGTGGGCGGCGGCTCCAACGCCATCGGCATCTTCCACCCCTTCGTGCCGTTCCCCAGCGTCCGGCTCGTGGGGACGGAGGCCGGGGGCCTGGGGCTGGCGAGCGGCAAACACGGCGCGACGCTGAGCGGCGGCGGGGAGGTGGGCGTCTTCCACGGAGCCCGCACCTACCTGCTGCAGGACCCGTACGGTCAGGTGCAGGAGGCCCACTCCATCTCCGCCGGCCTGGACTACCCCGGCGTGGGTCCCGAGCACGCCTACCTGCGGGACACCGGCCGGGCCGAGTACGTGGCGGTCACCGACGAGGAGGCCCTGCAG
>QGVE01000041.1 GCA_003242675.1 Bacillota bacterium
GGGCGGGGGAGTGAAGCCAATGGAGATTGCCGTCGTGAGGCCGGGCGAGTCGCTCTGGCAGATCGCCCGGCGGTATGGGGTCACCGTGCAGCAGGTGGCCGAGCTGAACGGCCTGCGCGATCCAAACCGGCTGGTGCCCGGCATGGCCCTGCTGATTCCCACCGAGCGCCGCCACGTCGTGCGTGCCGGAGAGACGCTCTGGCAAATCGCGGCCCGGTACGGCACCACCGTGGAGGCCATCGCCCGCGAGAACCGCATCCCGAACGTCAATCTGATCTACCCCGGCCAGACCCTGGTGATTCCCCGGGGCACCCGGCCGGTCATCGAGGCCAACGCCTACCAGGCCAACCTGGGAACCGGCGATGTGGCGCCCACCGCGGAGGCGGCGCCGTACGTCACGTACATCTCCCTGTTCAGCGCATCCATCACCGAGGACGGCGACGTCGTGCCGCCCCGGGCCGAGCCCTTCATCGAGGCCGCCCACCGCGGCGGGGCCGAGGCCCTGCTCACGCTGACCAACTTCCGCGGCGGCACCTTCAACTCCGACCTCGCCAGCCGGTTCCTCAACAACCCGGCCGCCGTCGCGCGGGCCATCGACGAGCTCATGATCATCCTGCGCGTGCAGGGGTACGCCGGCCTCAACATCGACTTCGAGTACGTGTACCCTTCCGACCGGGAGGCCTACAACAACTTCCTGCGCCGGCTGCGGCCCCGGCTGCAGGCGGAGGGGCGCAGCCTCTCCTCGGCCATCGCGCCCAAGATCTGGGCCGGGCAGCCCGGGCTGCTCTACGAGGCCCACGACTACCCCGTACACGGCGAGGTCTGCGACTTCGTGGTGATCATGACCTACGAGTGGGGGTACGTGACCGGGCCGCCCATGCCCATCGCGCCGCTCCGGCAGGTGCGGCAGGTGCTGGACTACGCGGTGACGGCCATCCCCCGTGAGAAGATCCTGATGGGCATCCCCACCTACGGTCGGGACTGGCGGCTGCCCTACCAGCGGGGCGTCACCCGGGCCGAGACCTTCTCCCCGGTGGCGGCCACCAACCGGGCGATCGACGTTGGGGCGCGGATCCAGTACGACGAGGACGCCCAGTCGCCGTTCTACCGGTACTGGGACGCCCAGGGCAGCGAGCACATCGTCTGGTTCGAGGACGCCCGCAGCCTGCAGGCCAAGTTCGACACGGTGAAGGAGTACGGGCTGCGCGGGGTCAGCTACTGGGTGCTCGGCAACCCGTTCCCGCAGAACTTCCCGCTCCTGCAGGACAACTTCCGGGTCCGCCGCCTGCGGTGAGCCGGCCACCGGGCGCCCGAACAGGAAGGCGCGGGCCGGCTGGCCGGCCGGTGCGGACCCCGGGCTCGGCAAGGGCGGGCGGGACGAACCGCCGGCGGATGCCCCCGCGGGCCCGCCGGCGGTGATGGTAATATAGGGGTAGTACAGACGAAAGGGGATGGATAACCCTTGCTGTACCCCCTGAGATTTGCACCGGTGTTCAAGGAACGGGTGTGGGGCGGCCGGCGCCTCGCCCGCTTCTTCCCCGACCTGCCGCCGGGCCCCATCGGCGAGGCATGGGTGCTGAGCGACCACCCCCAGGGCCCGACGCCCGTCGCCAACGGCCCGCTCACGGGCGAGACCCTGAGCAGCCTGCGGAGCCGGCTCACGCCGGAGCAGGACCGCGCGCTGATGGGCGCCCGGGGCGCCGCGGCAGGGCGGGACCGGTTCCCGCTCCTCTTCAAGCTGCTGGACGCCCAGGACGACCTCTCCATCCAGGTCCACCCCAGCGACGATTTCCCCGGCCTGCCGCCGGGGGAGATGGGGAAGAGCGAGATGTGGGTGGTGCTGGAGGCCGAACCCGGCGCCCGCATCGTTCACGGGCTGGCAGAGGGCGTGACCCGTGACGACCTCGCCCGGGCCGTGCGCGAAGGGCGCACGGTGGAAGCCATGCGCTTCGTCACCGTGCGCCCCGGAGACGTGTACTACCTGCCCGCCGGGCTCGTCCACGCCCTGGGGGCAGGGCTGATGGTGGCCGAGATCCAGCAGTCGTCGGACACCACGTACCGCCTCTACGACTACGACCGGCTGGGCCTGGACGGCAAGCCGCGGGAGCTGCACATCGACCAGGCCCTGGCCTGCCTGAGCGACGCCCCGCCGCCGGCCCCGGACCGGCTCGGGCCCGCGGAGGCCAACCGGTGGGAGACGGTCGTCTCCTCGCCGTACTTCGTCACCGCGCACGCGCGCTGCGCCGGCGACTGGCCGCAGGAGACGGACCCGGGCACCTTCGAGGTGCTGATGATCCTCTCCGGCGCCGGCGCCGTCTCCTGGGCGGAAGGGGCGGAGACGCTGGCCCCCGGCCAGGCGTGGCTCATCCCCGCCTGCCTGGGGTCCTACCGCCTCGCCGGCGAGTTCGAGGCGCTGCGCATCCGCATTCCGTGAGCGAAACTACATCCTGTCTCCACTGCCCAGGCCGTACGCCTCCCACAGCACGCTGATGGGGTGTACGGCCTGAATTCCTGCCTGGTACTCGATCTGCCAGCGGCAGGTCTCGCAGTCGGAGACGGCCCTGGCCGCGCCGCTGGCGCGCAGGGCGTCGGCCACGGCCTGGCCGACCTTCAGCGAGACCGGGTACTTCTCCTCCTTGAACCCGTACGTCCCCGCGGAGCCGCAGCAGCCGGCGTCCAGGTTCCACGCCTCCACGCCGGGGATGAGGTTCAGGAGCTCCACCGCGGGCAGCCCGATGGCCTGCGCCCGCTGGTGGCAGGGCTGGTGGTAGGGCAGCCGCTCGCGGAGCGGCCGGAAGTCGGTGCGCAGGAGCCCCTGCTCGTGGCAGGCCATGAGGAACTCCATCAGGTCGTAGACGTGCTCGGCCACGGCCTGCGCGCCTTCCAGGCCCAGCAGGTGCGGGTAGTCATGCTTCAGCGTGAGCGCACAGGTCGTGGAGCTGACGACGATCGGCACCCCCTGCTCCGCCCACTCCCGCAGGTGCTCAAGGTTGTACCGGCCGCTACTGGCGGCCGCCTTCAGGTCGCCGTTGGCGATGAGGGGCAGGCCGCAGCACTTCTGCGGGGGCAGCACCACCTCGAACCCGTTGTGCTCCAGCACCTCGACCACGTGCCGCCCGATGTGGGGCTCCATGAACTGCACCGAACAGCCGTGGAAGTAGACCACGCGCCCGTTGGGCGCGGGGCGGTCCCGCCACGGCGAGCGGCGGCGGAAGAACCACTCCCGGAACGAGTGGTTGGCGTACCTGGGCATCGGCTTGTGGGGGTCGATGTGCAGGACCTTCGCCATCGCCCGGCGGATCGGCCGGCTGGCGAGGGCCCCGTTGACCAGGCCCGGCATGCGCACCGCCAGCGGCCCGAACAGCGCGGTGTGCGTCAGGATCCACTCCCGGAGCGGCAGCCCCCTCCGGCTCACCCGCTCGACCTTGGGCGCGTTCACCAGCTCCGACGGGCGGATGCCCGACGGGCACACGGTATCGCAGGTGCGGCAGCCCAGGCAGAGGTCCAGGTGGTCCAGTTCGGCGACCGCGCCGGCAGCCCGCAGGCGGGCCAGCCCCGGTCCGCCGTTCTTGGGCCCCGGGAACTCGGGTGCGACGCGGAGCACCGGGCAGTGCATCTCGCAGACCGTGCACTTCAGGCAGGCATCGTACTCGCGGATCACCGCGGCTCACCTCCCGCCACCAGCCGCGCCGCTCGCCGGCCGGCCACACCGCCGGTCGCGACGGCGACCCCGCCGCCGCAGCCCTCGGCGTACGGGTCATACCCGGCCAGGGCGCGCCCACAGACGAACAGATTGGCATATCCCGGCGGCCGGAGCTGTTCGTCCACCTTCACCCCGATCCGCACAAAGGGATGGCCTTCCGCCGGCAGGAAGCGGGGATCGGCCCACTCGCCCGGGGGCAGGGCCACCGGCAGGTCGAAGAGCGGCTCCCGCACCTCCCGACCCTCCGCCGTGAACCCGTTGCCCAGCAGGCCGCCGGTGGCCAGCACGTAGGCCTCCGCCTCGTAGGTCACCCGGCCGCCGGGCCCTTCCGCCACCACGTGGCGCACGCGGCCGCCGTCCCGCCGGGCCTCCACGGCCCTGGCGCCGATGGCCAGGTCGACCCCCGCCCGCTGCACGGCCCGGCGCAGGGCCTCGGCCAGCCGGAGCCCCGGCACCGAGGGCGGCGGCAGCAGGACCTCCACGACCCGCATGCCGAGCGCCTCGGCAAAGGCGCGCTGCACGGCCCCG
Source organism: Bacillota bacterium (assembly GCA_003242675.1). Next base: position 4,232 of record QGVE01000041.1, read on the forward strand.
GCGGCGGAAAGGCCCAGCACGGCCGGGAACAGGGCGGCGCCGGTGTGCCCCGGCGGCCGGATGGCGACCACCCGCTCGATCACCTGGCGCCGGTAGTCTTCCTCCTCCAGCTGCCGGGCGAGGGCCACGGGATGCACGTCCTCGGGCGCCCCCGGCAGCTCGATCTCGCCCCACGCGACGTCCGCGCCCGGATCGGCCCGGCGCAGCCCCGCGGCGACCACCGCGGGATGGAAGTCCCGCAGGCCCCGGAAGCCGACCACCCAGAGCGGCTCGCCGGGGGGCGGCGCCGCCATGCCGGGCGAAACGAGATGGGTGGGACGGCGGGCCCCCAGCGCCGTGATCACGTGCGTGGAGCCGTCGCTGCCGCCGGCCTCCAGGGGCCAGCCCGCCTCCGCCAGCGCCTGCCGGAACGCGGCCAGCTCCGCATCCACGCCCAGGAGCCCCAGCAGCCGGTAGGGATGCTCCGGCGGCAGGGACGCAAGCGGCACCGCCAGCCGGTCGATGCAGCCCGACGCCAGCTCCAGCACCCCGGCCCCCTCGGACACCAGGGCCACCGAGGCCCCCGAGCGCCGGGCGGCCAGGGCCGCCGCCATGCCCGCGAGCCCGCCGCCGATCACCAGCACCTGCGGCCGGCGCACCCGGCCGCGGAAGCGGGGCGTCCCCAGGATCACCTCAGTCATGGCCCGCACCCCCCATCGGCGTCACCGCTTCGGTTTCGCCGTCCGGCACGGGCTCCACGGCCAGCTGCGCCCGGGCCAGCGCGTAGTTCAGCTCCGCCGCCCGGATCTCCAGGCCGCCCAGGCCGCTCCGGACCCCACGCCACCGCTCCGCCTGGAAGCGGGAGAGCAAGGCCGGAACCTGCTCCGGCGCCACGATTCCCTCCCGGGCGAGCAGGAGGGCCGCGCGGTAACCGCAGAAGCCGCCCTGGCAGGTGCCCATGCCCAGCCGGGTCCGGCGGCGCAGGTCGCCCAGCGACGGCGACTCCAGCTGCCGCGCCGTGCCCACCAGCTCGCCGGCCGTCACCTGCTCGCACTCGCACACGACCTGCCGGCCCCCCGGCCGCTCCATCGCCGCGGCGATCTGCGGCAGCGTCGCCGGATGGCGGTCGGCCACGGCCCGCGCCAGGTCCCGGCCCACCAGGTGGACCACCCGCTCCACCGCCTTGGGATCGGGCGGCGGCAGGATCGGCTCCTCGGCCGTCCGGCACGGGGCCTTCACCCCCAGGTGGGCCGCGGCCACGTCCACCGCCTTCTCGGCCATCAGCCGGTAGGTCGTGAGCTTGCCGCCCACCACGGAGATCAGCCCCGGCACGCCGTGCTCCGCCGCGTGGTCGATCACCGCGAAGCCCCGGGAGATCTCCCGGGTGCTCCCGCCGGTGCCCTTGCCGAACAAGGGCCGCACCCCGGCGAACGCCCGCAGGATGCGGGCCGTCGCGGCCATCGGGACCATCTCCGCCCCCAGCCGCTTCAGCTCGGCGACCTCCTCGGGGGGCACGGTGATGTCGTCGGGATCGGGGACCGGTGTCGCCGTGGTGCCGAGGAGCGTCACGCTGCCGGCCGGCACGAAGATGTCGCCGTTGCCGGGCCTGCGCAGGCGGTTCACCACGCGGCTCGTCAGCCGGCCGTGGTAGACCAGGAGCACCCCGCGGTCGGCGACCACGTCCAGCGGAACCGACGCCATCGCCGCGATCCGCCCGGCCCACGCCCCGGCGGCGTTGATCACCAGCTCGGCCTCGAGCCGCTCCTCCTCGCCGGTGGCCAGGTTCAGGAGCCGCACCCCGGCCACGCGCCGGCCATCCATGAGGAGCCCCACGACCCGCCGGTACGTGAGCACGCGGGCGCCCAGGGCCTCAGCGGCGGCGACGTTGCCCTGCACCAGCCGCCAGCCGTCCACCGCGGCGTCCGGCACGGCGTAGGCCTCGCGCACGGAGCCGGCCAGCAGCGGCTCGTCCCGCCGGAGCCGCTCCAGGTCCACCTCTTCCACGGGGATGCCCGCCTCCCGGCAGGCCGCGACCCACTGCCGGGCGTACTCCGGGTCGTCCTGCTCCAGCCGGACGAACAGGCCGCCGCAGGGCTCCACGGCAAACGGCGCGATCCGGCGGACAATCTGGTTCTCCACGGCGCACTCCCGCGCCGACTCCGGGTCTTTCACCGCGTACCGGCCGCCGCTGTGCAGAAGGCCATGGTAGCGGCTGGAGGTGCCGTGCACCAGGTCGCCCTGCTCCACCAGCGCGGCGCTCACGCCGCGCATCGCCAGGTCGCGCAGGATCCCGGCGCCGGTGGCGCCCCCGCCGATGACGATGGCTTGCAGCACGGTTCCGCTCCCCCTTTCGCGTCAAACCCCGCCAGGAGCACGCCCTGTCAGGCGTGCCCCTGGCGGGGCGGCTCTCCACGTCTCAGCGCCCTCGTTCCGGCCGGCGGCCGGAACCGCTTTGGCTTCACTGTCCTGGTATTGATTGTACGATACGCCAGGCCGCAGCCCCAGCGGGCTTACGACCTAAACGGGATAGTCCGAACGTGCCAAAGCCGGGCACCGCGGGGAGCTACCGGTTCTCCGTGAGCGCGAGGAACTGCTTGACGTCCGCCACCGAGACGTCCACCGCCGCCTGCCAGAAGTCCGGCTTGGTCAGGTCCACGCCCAGGTGCTTGGCGGCCAGGTCTTCGACCCGCATCCGCCCGGTGTCCCGCAGGAGCGCCACGTACCGGCGGGCGAAGGCCGGGCCCTCTTCCAGGGCGCGGGCGTAGACGCCGGAGCTGAACAGGAAGCCGAAGGTGTAGGGGAAGTTGTAGAACGGCTGCATGGTCGCGTAGAAGTGCAGCTTGGACGCCCAGAAGTGCGGGTGGTACACCGCGAGGGCGTCGCGGAAGGCCTCCTTCTGCGCCTCGACCATCAGCTCATTGAGGCGCGCCACCGGCACCAGCCCCTTCTCCCGCTCCGCGTAGAAGCGGGTCTCGAACAGGAACCGGGCGTGGATGTTCATGAAGAAGGCCACGGCCCGCTCGGCCTTGCTGGCCAGCAGGGACAGCCGCTCCTCGTCGCTCCTGGCGGCCTTCAGCGCCGCGTCGCTCACCAGGAGCTCGGCGAAGGTGGACGCCGTCTCGGCGACGTTCATCGCGTACCCCTGCGCCAGCTGCGGCAGGTCGTTCATCACCGACTGGTGGTAGGCGTGGCCGAGCTCGTGGGCCAGCGTGGAGACGTTGTCCAGGTTGCCGCCGAAGGTCATGAAGATGCGGGACTGGCCGCTCAGCGGGAACGAGGTGCAGAAGCCGCCGGGCCGCTTGCCGGGCCGGTCCTCCGCCTCGATCCACCGCTCGCGGAAGGCCTTCTGGGCAAAGCTCGCCATCTCCGGCGAGAAGCGGCTGAACTGCTCCACGATGAATTCGGCCGCCTCGTCGTAGGTGATCTTGCTGGAGGCTCCGCCCAGCGGGGCATCCACGTCGTACCAGGCCAGCTTCTCCAGGCCCAGCAGCCGGGCCTTCCGGTTCAGGTACTCGACGAAGATGCCCTTGTTCCGGTCGACGACCTCCCACATGACCTCCAGCGTCTCGGCCTTCATGCGGTTGTTCTCCAGGGGCTCCGAGAGGATCGAGTCCCAGCCCCGGTGCTTGTAAAGCTGGATCCGGAAGCCCGCGAGGTGGTTCAGGGCCGCGCCGATCAGGTCCGCCTGCTCGGCCCAGGCCTTCTCCCAGCGCTCCCAGAGCTTTTCGCGCACCGACCGGTCGGGGTCGAGCAGCTTGTTGGCCGCCTGGCCCGCCGACAGGTAGACCGTGCGCCCCTCCTCCTCCCACGGGATCTGCACCCGGGCGACCAGCTCGTTGTAGAGCCGGCCCCACGCGTGGTAGCCGTCCACGGCCAGGTCGCCGGCCAGGGACTCCCGCTCCGGGTCCATCCGCATGGCGGCGCGCATACGGCGCTCCCGCAGGGGGTAGGCGATGGCCTCCAGCTCAGGCCGCTCGACCAGCGCGGCGAACACCGCCTCCGGCATCTGGCAGAGCTGGTGGTCCAGCAGGGTCGTGGCGCTGTTCAGGGCGGCCCGGATCTGCGCGACCCGGCCCTGGAGCAGTTTGGCCCCCTCGTCGGCCATGTCCTGCGCGGTGAGACACGAGACGAACGCGCCGGCCTGGCGAAGCCGCCGGGTCAGGTCCTGGAAGTCGTCGAGCAGGGGCAGCCAGGCGTCCAGGTCCGCGGTGGTCTCCGGCACCGCTGCCGCCTCCAGCCGCCGCCGGAAGCTCGCCACGTCATCGGTGAGCAGGTCCAGGAATCGCTTGAACTCGGGGGACTGGCTCCCCCCGGGGAAGATGACATCCAGGTCCCACGTCGGGTTCAGGGGCTCGTGCGCCATGGGTCGCTCCTCCTTCTGCGGTGTGGTGCGGTACAGGCTCTCGTTGTTAACGATTCGGACTTGACAGCGCGGTTCCCTGCGGCTAAATTGGTCGGTAAATACTTATGATTGGCACAGGCGACGATGAGGGCGAGTACCCGGATCCCCCGCCGTCCCAGAGAGCGGGCCATACGCTGCGAGGTCCGTACGGCGGCTCCGGCGAAAATCCCCTCTGAGCCGCCACCCGAGCCCCGGCAGGGGTAGGCGTGGCCGGTCCTCCCCCGTTAGCGGGAGGCGGCACTGGTCTCGGTGCCGGCTGAGGCGGCCGCCACTTTGGCGGCAAGTCCGGGTGGTACCGCGGTGGCTTCACGGCCCCGTCCCGACACAGGGACGGGGCCCTCTATTTTCCCCCGAGGAGGTCGAAAGAGGTTGTTGGCTGTCACCCTGTATGACACGACCCTGCGCGACGGGTCCCAGCGGGCTGGCATCTCCTACACCAGCCAGGACAAGCTCCGGATCGCCCACCGCCTCGCCGACCTCGGCATCCCGTACATCGAAGGCGGCTGGCCGGGCAGCAACCCCAAGGACGGCGAGTTCTTCCGGCTCCTGCGGGAGCAACCGCTGCGCGGGGCCAGGGCCGTCGCGTTCGGCTCCACCTGCCGCGCGGGCAACGCGCCCGAGTCGGATGCCACCCTGGGGGCCCTCCTGGAGGCCGGGACGGAGGTCGTGGCGATCTTCGGCAAGAGTTGGGACTACCACGTCACCCGCGGCCTGGGCACGACCCTGGAGGAGAACCTGCGGATGATCCGGGAGTCGGTGGCCTACCTGAAGCAGCAGGGCCGGGAGGTCGTCTACGACGCGGAGCACCTGTTCGACGGGTTCCGGCGCAACCCCGAGTACGCCCTGGCGACCCTCCGGGCTGCGGCGGAAGCCGGGGCGGACTGGATCGTGCTCTGCGACACCAACGGCGGCACGCTGCCCGAGGTGGCGGCGGACATCGTCCGGCGCGTGGCGGCGGAGCTTCCCGGAGTCCGGCTGGGGATCCACGCCCACGACGACAGCGGGCTGGGCGTCGCCGTCACCCTGGCCGCCGTGCAGGCCGGGGCAACCATGGTGCAGGGGACGATCAACGGCTACGGCGAGCGGTGCGGCAACGCCAACCTCTGCGCCGTCATCCCCAACCTGGAGCTGAAGATGGGCATCCGATGCCTGCCCGAGGGCAAGCTGGCGGAACTCACGGCGGTCAGCCGCTTCGTCAGCGAGGTGGCCAACCTGCCGCCCTGGGACGCCCAGCCCTTCGTCGGACACAACGCCTTCGCCCACAAGGCCGGCGTGCACGTGAGCGCGCTGCGGAAGGATCCCGCGATGTACGAGCACGTGCCGCCCGAGACGGTGGGCAACGAGCGCCGGGTGCTGATCTCGGACGTGGGCGGCCGCTCCAACCTGCTGGCGACCTTCGGCGACCAGCTCACGCCCGCCGAGGCCGCGGAGCTGATCCAGCGGGTGAAGGAGCGGGAGAGCCGGGGCTTCCAGTACGAGGGGGCCGAGGCCTCCGTCGCCCTCCTCACCTACAAGGGCCAGCCGCCCTTCGAGGTGCTGGGCGTGAAGCTGATGGTCACCGGCGGCGCGGGCGGCCCGGCCGAGAGCGAGGCGGCGGTCAAGCTGCGGGTCGGGGACCGGGTGGTGCACACCGCCGCCGAGGGCAACGGCCCGGTGCACGCCCTCGACCGGGCCCTGCGCAAGGCCCTGACGGAGGTCTACCCCACGGTCGCCCGGATGGAGCTCCTCGATTACAAGGTGCGGGTGCTGGAGGGCTCCCAGGGCACCGGCGCGGTCGTGCGGGTGCTGATCGAGTCCGGAGACGGGGAGGCCCGCTGGTGCACGGTCGGAGCGTCGACCAACATCCTGGAGGCGTCGTGGCAGGCCCTGACGGACAGCTTCGCCTACTTCCTCCTCTTCCGCGAGGGGGTACGGGCCCCGGCAGCCGCCGTGCAGGGTTGACGCCAGGCCATAAGGGCAGAAAAGCACCGGCCCCGCCGCGTTCGGCGGGGCCGGTGCTTTCTTGGTTTGGTGCAGATGGGGAGACTCGAACTCCCACCGGGGTTGGTTACCCGACACGGTCCTGAGCCGTGCGCGTCTGCCAATTCCGCCACATCTGCAGGTTGTCCACCTAGCGACCCGGCGGTGCGCTGCTGCCTTCCGGCCCTGACGCGTTTCCGCAGGGTCGCTAGCGGACTGGTGGCCCAGGCCGGAATCGAACCGGCGACACCGCGATTTTCAGTCGCGTGCTCTACCAACTGAGCTACCGGGCCGCGCGAGGACTGCCTGGCGAGTCTATATGTTACCGCACCTGCGGGCGCCCGTGCAAGTCTAAATTGATGCCACGGCAGGCGCGGCAGGCACACTTTTTTAACCTGGATGTTGACAAATTCCGCTCTCCGGCGTACGCTGGTTGTGAACGGGTTCACAACCGCGGCGCAGGAGGTATGCTCCATGACGCAGAACCGTACTATTGTGGTCGTGGGCGGCGGGTACGCCGGCCTCGCCTTCGTGAACCAGCTGCGCCACTACGACCGCTCGACGCCTGTCACGCTGATCGACCGGAACCCCTGCCACACGCTGCTCGTGGAGAGCCACCAGGTGGCGGCGGGCAGCCGCAGCCCCGAATCGATCCTCATCCCCTTCGACCGGATCAGCGGCGTGCGGTTCCTCCAGGCCGAGGTTCTGGGCGGCGACCTTGAGGCCGGGATCCTCCACACCACCGCAGGGCCGGTGCCGTTCGACCACCTGGTCCTGGCCGTGGGCAGCGTGGATGACGACTTCGGCGTTCCCGGCGTCCGGGAGCACTGCCAGGTGCTGCGCGGCTTCCGTGATGCCGTCGCCATTCGGAACCGGCTGGCCGCGCTACCGCCCGGCGCGCCGGTCGTCGTCGCCGGCGGCGGCCTGACCGGCGTGGAACTCGCCGCGCAGATCGCCCTGCGCCGCACGGATGGCGGTACGGTTATGCTCGTGGAGGCGGCCCCGGCCCTTCTCCCGGGACTGCCGGCCCAACTTGGCCGCTTCGCCCGGCAGCGCTTGGGGCAGTTGGGGGTGAACGTCATCACGGGAGCGCCGGTCGCCCGAGTGGAATCCGGGCTGGCCCACCTGCGGGACGGGACGGCGCTTCCCTTCGGCCTGATGGTGTGGGCATGCGGCGTGCGCGCCCATCCGCTGGTCGCCGCGCTCGGGCTGCCCACCGACCGAAGCGGACGGGCGCTCGTCGGCCGCGACTTCCAGACGCCGCTTCCCGGCGTGTACGCCATCGGCGACTGCGCCGCCGGCCACGCGCCGTCGGCTCAGCTGGCCCTGCAGCAGGGCCGGGCGCTGGCGGCCGCGCTCTCCGGCCGGACCCCCGCCCGACCCCGGGAGAAGGGCGTGCTGGTCGACCTGGGGCAGGGCCGGGCCGTGGGCCAGGTCGGCCCGCTCACCCTGCGCGGCCTGCTGCCCGGCTGGCTCAAGCGGTGGACCGAGGTCGCCTGGGTCGCCGGGGTGCTGGGCTGGAAGGCGACCCTTCACCGGCTGGTCCACGCCGGGGCGGTAGACGGGGTTCGCCCGCCGGTGTAAAATGAAGGAACAGCGGTTGTAAAGCCGGGAGGGAATTATGCCGGATATTCCCTTTTTCGATGCAGTCGGCTTCTTTTCCAACAAGATTCACGAGGTCGAGCAGCAGCTGATCGCCAAGAAGGCCGAGCGGGAGATCCTGCTGGCCAACCAGGCGAGCCTCGAGCAGACCCTGGCCACGCTGGCGCTCCTCCCCCCGGAGCACCAGAAGGCGATTCAGCAGGAAGTCGCCTCCCTGAAGGAAGTATTGCACTCCACCGAACGGGCGCTGACGTCCCTGGAGAGCGACATCGAAATGCTGACGGCGAAGCTCAACGCGCTCCAGGCTGCCCGCGAGATGCTGCATGTGGAAGGAAGCTCGTAGCGACGGGAGCCCGTCACCTGGGAGCAGGTTGCGCGCTCCCGCTCTTTTTCGCGGACTTGTCCCTGCGGGGAAAGGAGTGGGCAGAAGAATGGACTTCGGGTTGAAAGACAGGGTGGCCTGGGTGACGGCGGCCAGCAAGGGCCTCGGCTTTGCCTCGGCCATGGCCCTCGCACGGGAAGGGTGCGACCTGGCGATCTGCAGCCGGAGCGAGGAGGCGATCGCCGCTGCGGCCGAGCGCATCCGCCGGGAGACCGGGCGCAAGGTGCTGGCGCTGGCGGCCGACGTCACGCGCAAGGAAGACCTGGACCGGTTCATCGACGCCGCGCTGCGGGAGTACGGGCGGGTGGACGTGGTCGTCTCCAACACCGGCGGACCGCCCCCCGGCGGCTTCCTGGACTTCGACGACGCCGCGTGGGAGGCCGCCTTCCACTCGCTGCTCATGCCGGCCATCCGGCTTACCCGCGCGGCCCTGCCGTCCATGCGGGAGCGGGGGTTCGGCCGGCTGATCTACATCACCTCCGCCGGCGTCAAGGAGCCCATCCCCAACCTCATCCTGTCCAACGCGCTGCGGGCGGCCCTCACCAACATGATGAAGACCCTGGCCCGCGAGGTCGCCGCATACGGCATCACCGCCAACACCGTGGCCCCGGGCCGCATCCACACCGAGCGGGTGGACTTCCTGGACCAGAGTGCAGCCGCCCGATCGGGCCGCACCGTCGAGGAGGTGCGCCGGGAGCAGGAAAGCCGCATCCCCGCGGGTCGCTACGGCCGGCCCGAGGAGTTCGGGCAGGTGGTCGCCTTCCTGGCCAGCGAGCAGGCCGGGTACATCACCGGCTCGGCCATCCACGTCGACGGCGGCATGACCGTGAGCCTCTAGAAGCCGCACGGGCGGCGCAGCCTCCACTCAACGGGGTCGCGCCGCCCCACTCTTTATTCTTCCAGGGAGAGGATCGCTTCGGCGATCCGCCGGAAGAGGGGCGCCGCGTCGCGGCCGCCGGCGCGCCCGTCCTCGATGAAGACCACGACCACGTACTCCGGCCGGCGGGCGGGGAACCAGCCGGCGAACCAGGCGTGGGTGGCCGGGCGGCCGTCCAGAACCGTGTCCGCGGAGCCCGACTTTCCGGCCGCGCCCACGTCCTCCACCCACGCCGCCTCGCCGGTTCCACCGCCGCCGGGCACCACCGCGAGGAGCAGCGCCTGCTGCAGCTCAGCGGCGGTCTCAGGGCTCATCACCCGGCGGGAAGCACCGGCCCGGGGCCGGAAGACCACCTCGCCATCCGGGGTCTTCACGCTCGTCACCAGCCGGACCGGGTGGAGCACCCCGCCGTTGGCGATGGCCGCATAAGCCCGGGCCACCTGCAGGGGGCTGGCCCTGAGGCCGCCCTGGCCGAAGCTGAGCTGGGCCACGTCGCCGCCGTAGCGGAGCTCCGGCAGCGGCGCCACCGGCTCGTGGTCGGGCGGGAGCGCCCCGGTCGACTCGCCCAGCCCGAAGCGCCGGGCCGCCTCCAGCAGCCGGTCTGCCCCGAGCCGCTCGTACCCGATGCGGATGAAGGCGGTGTTGCAGGACCGGGCGATCGCCTCCCGCAACGTCACCGGCCCGGTCACCGTCCCGGCCACGTCCCGGAAGGTGCGGTCGCCGAGCTGGTAGGTGCCGCTGCACGGGATGAGCTCGTGCGGGACGATGGCCCCGGCTTCCAGGGCGGCCGCCGCGACCATGGGCTTGAAGACCGAGCCGGTCTCGTAGGGCGTGAGCGCCCGGTTGCGCAGCTGGTCCCCGGTGGCGAAGCGGGCCTGGTCGAAGTTGGGGCGGGAGGCGATCGCCAGCAGTTCGCCCGTCCGCGCGTCCAGCACCACGACGGCGGCGCGCAGGGGGCCGCCGTCCGGATGCGCGGTCCGGTCCATCTCCCGCTCCACCGCCGCCTGGATGCGGGCGTCCAGCGTGGTGTGCACGTCGTACGGCTCCTTGCCGGCGGGGTCGCGGGGCTGAAGGACCTGCAGCGGTGCGCCCGGGAGCGGGCCCCCGCGGCCGTGGTACTGGGCCACGAGGTGCGGGACGTTGCTCCCCCGGAGCGCCCAGTCGTACGCCAGCTCCAGCCCGGCCTGTCCGCCTGCGGCGTTGGCGAAGCCCACCAGGTGGCGGGCCAGCGACTCGGGCCCGTACCGCCAGCCCGTGGGCCCCACCGCGATGCCCGGCAACAGCCCCTCCGCCGCGTACTCCTGCACCCGGTCGGCGACCGCGTCCGGCAGCCCCTCGATCACCCAGCCCGCGTCGTGGTGCTGCTCCACGTACTCCAGGACGAGGGCAGCCCGCTCCTCCCCCAGGGCCTCCGCCAGCACCGGCGCCGCCTCTGCCGGATCGCCGAAGAGGCGCGGAAAGACGGCCAGCCCCCATTCGGACTGCGGGTCGGTGAGGGGCACGCCGGAGCGGTCGTAGATCATGCCGCGGCGCATCTGAAGCGGCAGCCGCTCGGTGCGCTGGCTGAACACCTGGCGGGTCAGGTCCGGCCCCTGCAGGATCTGCAGTTGGAAGAGCCGCAGCCCCAGGCCGGCCAGACAGACCCAGGCCGCCACGCTCAGCACGAAGATCCGCCGAAGCATCCGAATACGCACAAAAGAACACCTCGTTGGAGAGGATCTCCCGAGGTGTTCTGCGCTATACATTATGTTCCGTCGTCACGGCGCCTGCGCCGCCCGGTTGGCCTCTGCCCGGTCGACGTTTTCCAAGTGCTCCTCGTAGGTGGACGCGAAGTAGTGTTCACCCGAACCGTCGTTCTTCGCGACGAAGTAATAGTAGTCGTGGTGTGCGGGGTACAGCACGGCCCGGATGGCCCCCTCGCCCGGGGCCGCAATCGGCCCGGGCGGCAGGCCGGGGTAGCGGTACGTGTTGAACGGCGAGTCCACCTCCAGGTCTTCCCACGTCAGCCGTTCCGACCGGGGTAGCCCCAGGGCGTAGTACACCGTGGGGTCGGCCTGAAGCGGCATGCCCGCGGCCAGCCGGTTCAGGTAGACGCCCGCGATCTGGGGCTGTTCCTCGGGCACCTTGGCCTCCGTCTCGACGATGGAGGCCAGGGTGACCACCTCGTGCACGGAGAGCCCCATCTCCTCGGCACGGGCCAGGAGCTCCGGGGTCCACACCGCCTCGAAGCGCTCCACGAGCATCGCCACCACCTCCTCGGCGGTGATGCCCGCATGGTACTGGTACGTGGCGGGGAAGAGGTAGCCCTCCATGGGCTGCGGCAGCTCGACACCGTCCGGGAGGTACGGGTTTTCCGCCGCGGCCGCTGCAACGGCGTCCAGGAAGGACTCCCGGTCCACCACCTGCGCCGCGTCGAGCAGGTCGGCCATCATCTCCACGGTCAGCCCCTCGGGGATGGTGAAGCGGCGCACGATCACGTCGCCGTTCACCAGCTTCGTCAGGATCTCATCCACGGACATCGCCGCCGAGAGCTCGTACCGCCCGGAGACGATCTGGCCGTCCAGATCGCGGTAGCGCACGTAGTAGCGGAAGACGGCGGGATCCCGGATGATGCCGTGCTCCGCCAGGATCGCCGCCACATCGGTGGTGGTCGCGCCGGCGGGGATCTCGACCTCAACGGGTGCGGCGGCGGGATCGGCCGGCCCCAGGCGGGTGAGAAGCCAGCGCAGGCCGCCGTAGGCCACGCCCGCGAGGGCGGCCAGCAGGATCAGCAGAGCGAGGACCTGTCGGGCTGCCTTGGCTGCGTGAGACAATGCGCGTTCATCCCTCCCGCGACAGACTCCATCGCTTCCCTATTCGCCAGAAGAAAGAGCCCTCCTGTTCGGAGGGCTCGGTGGCGGCTACTTCCCGGACTGCTCCTCGAACTCCTCGTCGTCCAGCATTTCCTCCCAGGCGTCGGCGACCCGGTCGAACTCCTCCTCGTCCTCGATCTCGACCAGGATCTCCTCGCCATCCTCCTCGTCGAAGCGCATGATGACGGCCTCGTCCCCCTCCATGCCGTCGTCCTCGATGGGAAGCAGGATGGCGTAGTCCTTGCCGTCGACGGTGAGAACCTGGACGATCGCAAACTTGTGCTCGTTGCCTTCCTCGTCCGTCAGGACGATGATCTCGTCCTCGTGCTCATGCTCGTGCTCGTGGCTCATGGTAATCACTCCGCTCCCAAAGATATTCCTCATTCTAATGCAGCCCGGCAGCCCTGTCAAACCAAACTTTCGGGCGGGCGGGCGCTCCGGGCATCCAGGTAGCCCTGCAGGATCACCGCGGCGGCCATCTTGTCGATGACCTTCCGGCGCCGCGCACGGCTCACGTCCGCTTCCAGCAGCACCCGCTCCGCCGCCACGGTGGACAGCCGCTCATCCCAGGCCTCCACGGGCAGGCCGCTGCGCCGGGCCAGGTGCTCCATGAACTCCCGCGTGAGCGCGGCGCGGGGCCCGTAGGTGCCGTTCATGTTCCGCGGCATGCCCACCACCCAGCGCACGATGCCGTACTGCCGGGCGATCTCGTCCAGGCGGGCCAGATCCTCCTCCAGCGACCGGCGGCGGATGACCTCCAGCCCCTGGGCCGTCAGGCCCAGCTCGTCCGAGACGGCCACGCCGATCGTCTTGTCGCCGACGTCAAGCCCGCCGATGCGCATTCACCGCTCACCTCGGTTCTCCGCCTGTATCCCCTCTGGCGCGAGCAGCTGCGCCAGGGCCACGCCGCTCAGGAAGCCGCTGATGTGCGCCCAGAAGGCGACCGTCTGGGTGAGGTCGTGCAGCCAGATCGGCGCCAGCCCACTGGCCAGCTGCACGAGGAACCACAGCCCGAGGAAGACCCAGGCCGGCACCCGGACGGCGGGAACGAACGCGCCGATGGGCACGAGGGCCAGCACCCGCGCCCGCGGGAAGCAGAGGATGTATCCCCCCAGCACGCCGGCCACTGCCCCCGACGCGCCGATCGTCGGAATCGGCGAGGTCGGATTGGCCACCGCGTGGGCCAGGTTGGCCAGGCCGATGCAGATCCCGTAAAACAGCAGGTAGCGCCCGTGGCCGAGCCGTTCCTCCAGGTTGTCCCCGAAGATCCAGAGGTAGAGCATGTTGCCGAGCACGTGGCCCCAGGAACCGTGGAGGAAAGCCGACGTGAACAGGGTCACCAGCGGCCAGCCTCCGGTGGCCGCCCAGGCCTCCGGGCTGAGCAGGGCCGCCGGCCGCAGGGCGCAGGTGCCGATGAGCCACTGCCCCGTCGCCGGGCTGGCCATCTCCACGAGGAAGATGAAGAGGTTGAGGGCGATCAGGGCCCAGTTGACCCACGGGCGTCGGCGAACGGCCGGGCTGTCACGCAGTGGCAGGACCAATGCCAATTCCCTCCGGAGTGTACCGCGTCGGCGCCGGTTTGACAATAGCATATCTCCCCCTGCGTCGTATCACTCTATGGGCAGCGAGAAAACCCGGAGGTGCATCTGTTTGCGTCTGCGCGACCTGATGACGACCGACGTCCGGTCCTGTGCGCCGGACACGCCCCTTTCCGAGGTGGCCCGGATCATGGAGGAGTGCGACTGCGGCTTTGTGCCCGTCGTCGACGGCGACCGTCTGGCCGGCGTGATCACGGACCGGGACATCGTGCTGCGTGCCGTGGCGAAGGGCAAGGACGTCCGCAGCACGCCGGCGCGGGACTGCATGACCAGCCCCGCCGTCACGGCCAGCCCCGAAACGGATGCCCACGAGGCCGCCGACCTGATGGCCGAGCGGCAGATCCGCCGCCTGTGCGTGGTCGAGGGCGACCGCCTGGTGGGGGTGGTGGCCCTGGGAGACCTGGCCACGGAGCAGATCCACGTCGACGAGGCCGGAGAGGCGCTCTCCTCCATCTCCGAGCCCTCTCAACCGGGTGCACACTAGGTGGTGCACGACGATCAAGCCGGGACGCTCCACCAGGAAGGGGGGCGTCCCGGCGCGTTATGTCACCAAGCCTGCCCGCGGCACATACCATGGCCCGGGGCAGGGCGTGCCCCGGGCCCCAGGTCAAACGCGGGGAGGCGTGGCCTGACATGGACTTCTGGCACAGCGACTGCGGCTGCAGGAGCGACCACCACCACAAGCACCGCCATCACGATGACTTCGGCCACGACTGGGATGACCACCACGGCAAGCGCCACCACTTCGACAGGAAGCACGGGTTCAAGCACCATTGCGACGACCACCGCGGCTTCGACCACGACAAGAAGTGCTGCTCCGGCCACAGCTTCAAGAAGCACCGGGTCGACCACGGCTTTCACGAGCGCCACTTCTTCGACCACGACTGCGGCAAGAGCCGCTTCGATCACGACTTTGACAAGCACAGCGACTTCGGCAGGAAGCGCTGCTGCGATCACGACTTCGACAAGCACCATTTCGATAGGAAGCACTGGTGCGACTGGGACGACGACTGGGATCGCGACGGGGGCTGCCACGACTGCGGCCACCATTCCTGCTGCGCGAAGTGCGGCCGCTGCCGGCGGCACTGCCGCTGTCGCCGCCACGACGGCTGCCGGAAGCCGATTCAGTGCGTCCACCCCGTCATCGTGCACGGCCACTGCGGGGCGAAGCGGTTTATTTTCATCTAGGATGTCGTGTATGCGCGCAACAGCGGGGCGCCCCTTTGGGCGCCCCGCCCCTTCAGCAGCGCTGAGCCGCCTACTCCTCCAGCTTCTCCAGGTAGCTGCGCACCAGCTCCTCCAGGAGCTCGTCCCGCTCGATCCGCCGGATCAGGTTGCGCGCCCCCAGGTGGCTGGTGATGTAGGTCGGATCCCCGGAGAGCAGGTAGCCGACGATCTGGTCGATCGGGCTGTACCCCTTCTCCTTCAGCGCCTCGTACACCTTCTTCAGCACTTCGCGCGGGTTCCGGTCTTCCGGCTTGTTCCGCCAGTAAACGGTCTTCTCGTCGGTTCCTGGCATGGGAACACCGCCTTCCTCCAGGATGGACCCGTCCCGTTTGCCGGTCCTGTTAGTGCAATTCTCCCTGAAACTACCTGAATCCTCTTCCTCCGGCCCGGGCCCTTCCGCGGAGTCCGGACCTCCCGCCTGAACCGGCCGCCCGGGCACCGGCGGTAGTCTCCCTCCCCCGGGGCGCCTGCTATTCACGGGCCGCCGCCCGCTCCTGCTCCCGGGCGTAAAACTCCCGGCGGGTGATGCCCATCACGAGGATGTCATGGTACCGACTGCCGCGGCGCAGGGCCTGGCGCCGGATCCCTTCGTGGACGAACCCCACCTTCTCGTAGCTGCGGATCGCCCGCTTGTTGAAGTCAAACACGTGCAGCTCGACCCGGTGGAGGTCCATGGGCCCGAAGGCCTGCCGGAGCGCCAGCCGCAGGGCGTCGGTCCCGTAGCCCCGGCCCCAGCAGCTCCGGTCGCCGATGAAGATGGTCAGCATGGCGGACCGGTTCCGCTCGCTCACCCGCCACAGCCGCACGACGCCGATGAACCGCTCCCGCTCGTCGACGATGTCCCACTCCGGCCGCGCCGCGAGCTGGTTCAGCCACAGGTTCAGGGCGAGGAGCAGGGGGCCGGGAAC
>QGVE01000042.1 GCA_003242675.1 Bacillota bacterium
AGATGCTCCCGTAGCTCTGGATGTCGAGGATCCCGAGAGATGCTCCGGTTGTTCTGGACGCCCATGATCCCGAAAAATGCTCCCAACGGTTAGAGAGGTCAAGGATCCCCAGAGCTGGTCCCGCACACCGGCGCAGGCGCAGACAGAACCAGAGACTGCGCCCTGCGCGTCATACTTTTTGGTGAGCGAATTTGAAGGATCTGGTGGGCTCCCAAGCGTCCGACTCTGTATGAACGTGATGCGCGCAATCCTGGATCGGCGTCAGGGAGGTTGAACGGCATGGCCCGGCTCGACGCGCTCTTCTTCCAGCATGTCCCGCCGCTGCGGGCGGCGGCGGTGGCGCTGCCCGAGGGAGGCGTCCTCTTCTCGGATGACGGATTCGCGAACTTCCTGGAGACGGGGCGGGTGACGGTCGACCCGGCCGGTCCCCAGCTGTTCTCCACCGGCGTCAGCTGGGACGAACTGCGGGCGGCCTGGAGCCGTGTGCTTCCCCTGGAGCCGCTTACCTACGACGGCTGGCTCGCCCACCTGGAGGCGTATGCGAACCTGGACTGGAGCGGCCTGGACGCCCTGGGGCTCGACCGGTAGCGGGGAGGTGCGGGGATGCAGGAGTTGATCTTTCCGGCCGTTGGCCGGTGGGTCAGCGCACAGCGGGAGTGGAGCGACCTGGTGGCGGAGATGCAGCAGGAGCTGCCCGCCCGGCTCTGCGCCGACCTGATCCGCCGGGCTGAGCAGCGCGCCCAGCAGGTGAACTGGGCGTTTCAGCGGCCGCTGGAGCGCCGCTTCCGGGAGATCGAGCTAACCCGCCGTGCGGAGGCGAAGAAGCCGGGCCGCAGGCCGGAGACGAAGTTGCTGCGCCGCCGCCTCGTGCTGATGAACCCGGCGGCCGTCGCGCGGGAACTCGCGGCGGGCCTCACGCCGCCCGACCTCTCGGAGTACAACCAGATTGTCGCGGACCTGGCCCGGGCCATGCCCCATCCGGGGATCGCCCAGCGCTACACCCTGCCGCCCCAGGCCCTGCGGGCCCTGGCAGATCAGATCGCCGCTGCCGGGCGGCCCGTGGCACAGGCGCTCACGGAGCACGCGCAGAACCTGAAGCATTACGCCGAGCTCGTCGACCGGCTGCGCGCGCAGCCGCTGGTGCAGAAGGGCGTCCGCCTCCTGGGCAGCGCCGTTGCCGCAGCCTTGGAGCCGCTGGTCGGTCGGGAGGTCGCGGCCGAGCTCATCGGGCTCGACCGGTCGCTCGACCGGGCGCTGGAGCAGGTGGAGCAGGGCTGGGCGGCGTTCCGGCGGGAGTGCGCGGAGTTCGCCGTCGAGCGGCAGCGCCGCCACCAGCTGATCTACCTGAGCCTCGTGGGCGGGCTCTTCCTGCGGGTGCAGCGGGACCTCCGGCGGCTGGGCTGCGAGCTGGCGGTGGACGAGCAGGGCAACTGCCGCGTGGTGGCCACAGCCGAGCGGCAGGCGTGGCTGCGGCGCCGCTTCCGGGAAGCCGCACCGGCGATCCGGGCAGCCCTGGACGAGGGCCGGATTGACGAGGCCGAGGCGCTGGCCTCCCGGCTGGTCGGGCAGGTGGTCACCGACCCGATCGCGGCCCGGACGGAGCTCGACGGCAGATCGGTGGGCTACTGGGCCTACGCGCTGCACCTGAGCGCCTGGCTCGCCCGGGCACGGCAGTTGTGGGAGCAGGGCAGGCCGGAGGAGGCCGCCGCCATCTGGCGCCGGATCTTCGCGGAGTACCCGTGCCTGGTGGCCGACGCCGACCTGCACCCGGTTCCGGGCGAGCCGCTTCCGCTGGTCACGGCCGGCTTCCGGCTGGCGGCCTACGCGGAGTGGGTGCGGCAGTCGAACCGGGGCGATGAGGCGGATGCCCTCCTCATGACGCAGGTCCGGTTCGTGGAGCGGCTTTCCCGGCTGAACCCGGAGCACGCGCTGCCGGGGGAGCGGCTCTCGCCCGAGATGCAGGAGTGGGCGGCGACGCTTTCCGCCTACCTGCGCCGGTCGGCGCCGGATCCGGACGCCCTCGATCTGCCGGAGCGTCGCCTGCCGCTTTCCCGCTATCCGGCGGTGATGAGCCGGTTCCGCCAGGCGGTAGGCACCAGCCTCGAGTCCTCGCCGCTCGAGCGTTACCTGCGCGGGCGGGTCAACCTGCTCCGGGGGGCGGCAGCGGCTGCGGCCACCGGCGGCGTCGGGCTCCTGGCGGCCCTGGCTTGGCTGTTGCTGTAGGAGGTGCAGTAATGGAACTCAGGGAAGTCCAGCAGGAGGTGGACCGCTGGCTCGCGCCCTTCGGCTACTGGGACCCGATGGTCAACCTGGCCCGGCTCACCGAAGAGGTCGGGGAGCTCGCCCGGGAGATCAACCACCGCTGGGGGCCGAAGAAGAAGAAGCCCACGGAGCCCGACGGGGACGTGGCCATGGAGCTGGGCGATATCCTCTTCGTCTTGGCGGTCCTGGCCAATCAGCTGAACGTCGACCTCGAGGAAGCCTTCCAGCGGGTGATGGCCAAGTACCGGACCCGGGACGCCGATCGGTGGCCCCGGAAGGACGGCTGAGACGCGCCCGGAGGTGTCAGGAGAAAATCCTTGACAGCCTCCGGGCGAATCCCTATACTCAGGGAAGTGGCGACGCTGTCAGGCAGTTCTCCTTGACAGGCTCATCACGCCCGAGGAGGGCGGTTGCCGATGAAGGACGTCGCGCGGATCGCCCTGCTGTTCGACTTCTACGGCCCCCTGCTTACCGAGCGGCAGCAGGAACTGATCCGGGCCTACTACCTGGAAGATCATTCGCTGGCCGAGATCGCCGACGCGGACGGGGTGAGCCGGCAGGCGGTTCACGAGCTGATCCGCCGGTCCGAGGCCGCCCTGCAGGAGTACGAGGAGCGGCTGGGCTTCGTCGCCGAGCGCCAGCGGCGCCTCAGACTGCTGGACGAGCTGGAGGCGGCGCTGGACCGCGCCGACCTCGGCGCTGCCCGCCGCGCGCTGGCGGCCCTGCGGGCGGAGGCGTGACCGCGGGCGGCGCATCGACACCTCCCACGCAGAGAGGGTGACCATCCCGTGTTTGAGTCGCTCCAGGAACGGCTTCAGGAGGCCTTCAGGCGGCTCCGGGGCAAGGGGAAACTGACGGAGGCCGACGTGAACGAGGCCTTGCGTGAGGTGCGTCTGGCCCTGCTCGAGGCCGACGTCAACTTCAAGGTCGTGAAGTCCTTCATCAGCCGGGTGAAGGAGCGGGCCGTGGGCCAGGAGGTCCTGGAGACGCTGAACCCGGCCCAGATGGTGATCAAGATTGTCTACGAGGAGCTGGTCGCCCTGATGGGCGGCGAGAACGTCGGCCTGAACATGGCCGACCGGCCGCCGACCGTCGTCATGCTGTGCGGTCTGCAGGGCTCCGGCAAGACGACCCATGCTGCGAAGCTGGCCCTGAAGCTGAAGAAGGAGGGGAAGAAGCCCCTCCTGGTCGCGGCCGACGTCTACCGCCCGGCCGCCATCAAGCAGCTGGAGGTCCTGGGCGAGCAGGCGGGCGTGCCCGTCTACAGTGAGGGCGACCAGGTCAGCCCCGTGGACATCGCCCAGAGGGCGGTCGAGTACGCGGCGCGGGAGCGGCTGGACGTCGTCATCGTCGACACCGCGGGCCGGCTGACCATCGACGAGGAGCTCATGGAAGAACTCCGGCAGATCAAGGCGCGCATCCAGCCCCACGACACGCTCCTGGTCCTCGACGCCATGATCGGCCAGGACGCGGTGACGACCGCCGAGCACTTCCACGGCAAGCTGGGGATCGACGGCGTCATCCTCACGAAGCTGGATGGCGACACCCGCGGCGGCGCCGCCCTTTCGGTGCGCGAGGTGACCGGCCGGCCGATCAAGTTCGTCGGCGTCGGCGAGAAGCTGGACGCCCTGGAGCCCTTCCATCCCGACCGCATGGCCTCCCGCATCCTGGGCATGGGCGACGTGCTCACCCTCATCGAAAAGGCCCAGGAGCAGGTGGACCGGAAGCGGGCCGAGGAGATGGCCCGCAAGATGCTGAAGGCCGAGTTCGACTTCGAGGACTTCCTGGAGCAGCTCCGGGCCCTGCAGCGGATGGGCCCGCTGCAGGACCTCCTGAAGATGCTCCCCGGCGTCGGGGCTCAGCTGAAGGACATCCAGATCGACGAAAAGTCGCTGAAGCACGTCGAGGCGATCATCCTGTCGATGACGCCCAAGGAGCGGCGGAACCCCGACATCATCAACGCGCGGCGCCGGGAGCGGATTGCCAAGGGCTCCGGCCGGCCCGTCGCCGAAGTGAACCGGCTGATCAAGCAGTTCGAGCAGACCCGGAAGCTGATGAAGCAGCTGGGCGGGATGGAGAAGATGCTGAAGCGCGGCGGCAAGCTGCCCCGACTGCCCGGCGGCGGATTCGGCGGGCTGTTCGGCCGGCGCTAAGGGTTTCTCGGGTGCCTCATCTCCGCGCTCCAGCGCGGAGGTGTGCACATAGATATCTATCGTCAGTTTTGAGGAGGATGTACCGGACATGGCTCTGAAGATTCGGCTGAAGCGCATGGGCATGAAGAAGTCGCCGTCCTACCGTCTGGTGGTCACGGAAGCGTCCTCGCCCCGGGATGGCCGCTTCGTCGAGGAGATCGGCTACTACGACCCGACCAAGAACCCCGCCGTCCTGAAGATCGATGAGGAGAAGGCGCTGAACTGGCTGCTGAAGGGCGCGACCCCCACGGAGACGACCCGCGCGCTGCTCTCCAAGGCCGGCGTGCTGAAGAAGTTCGACGAGGCGCGGAAGTAAGGGGGCGCGGCCGTTCCGACCCTCCCCGGAAAAGGGGGCCTGACGCATGCTGCAGCGGCTGGTGGAAGTCCTGGTGAAGGGGCTCGTCGAGCACCCGGACCAGGTGAAAATCACGGCGGTGGAGACCCCCCGCACCGTCACGTTTGAGGTCCGCGTCGCGGACAGCGACATGGGCAAGGTGATCGGACGGCAAGGGCGGGTGGCGAGAGCGATCCGCACGGTGGTCAAGGCGGCCGCCGTGAAGGACGGCCGCCGGGTGATGGTGGAGTTCAGATCATGAATCTGCAGATCTTGCGACCGGTGACGATCAAGGCCCGGGTGACCGAGAACCTGAAGGCCCGCCTGACGGCGGAGCTGAACGCGGCGATCCAGCAGCTGGACGACGAGATGGCGGAGCTGGAGAGCCAGGTGAAGCGCGCCCAGCTGACCGCGGCGATCACCCCCCAGCAGCAGCTCCAGCTTCGTCAGCTGATGGAGCAGGAGCGCGCGGCGCGCGCAGAAAAGAAGGCCCAGCTGCAGGCGGAGATCAGCCGCGTGCAGGCCCTGCCGCTGGGTGCCGAAATCGTGCAGGGCACCGTACAGGCGACCGCCACCGTGAAGGTGGGCGACAGCCTGGACGCCCTGATGGCAGCGGAGATCGTCGTGGAAGACGGAAAGGTGATCGAAATCCGGGGTGAGCTGTAGTGGCGGGGCAGTCGAAGCCGGAGCTGATCCGGATCGGGCAGGTGACGGCCCCCCACGGCGTGCGAGGCGCGGTGCGGGTGTATCCGACCACCGACTTCCCCGAGCGGTTCGTCAACCTGAAGCGGGTGATGATCAACGGCCCCGACCGCCCGGTCGGAGCCCGGTTCCGCGGCTTCGTCAAGAACCTGGTCATCCTGGAGCTCGAGGGGATCACCGACCGCAACCAGGCGGAGCGGCTGCGCGGAGCGGACCTGCTCGTGCCGCGCGCCGAGGTCTACCCCCTGCCCGGCGGGTATTACTACGACTTCGACCTGATCGGCATGGACGTGGTGGACCCGGAGGGGCGGCTCCTGGGGCGGGTGGTGGAGATGGACCACTCCGTTCCGGTGCACGACCTGTTTGTGGTCGAGACGGCGTCGGGCAAGCGGTACATGGTCCCCGCGGTGCGCCAGTTCGTCAAGGAGGTCGACGTAGAGGCGGGCCGCATGGTCATCGAGCCGATCCCGGGCCTCCTGGAGGACTGACCCGATGCTGATCCAGATCCTGACGATCCACCCGGCCATCGTCGCCCCCTTCTTCCGGGAGTCGATCCTCGGCCGGGCCTGCGAGGCGGGGATCCTGGACCTGCGGGTGGTGAACATCCGGGACTTCGCCCTCAGCAAGCACCAGCAGACCGACGACTACCCCTACGGCGGCGGCGCCGGCCTGGTGATGAAGCCGGAGCCGGTCTTCGGCGCCGTGCGCTGGGCCATAAGCCGCGCCCCGGCAGGGGCCAGGCCGCCGCGCGTCATCCTGATGGACCCGCAGGGGCGCCGGTTTGACCAGCGCTGCGCGGAAGAGCTCGCCAGGGAGGACCACCTGATCCTGGTCTGCGGGCGATACGAGGGGTTCGATGAGCGCATCCGCACCCTCGCCACGGACGAGATCTCCATCGGCGACTACGTGCTGATGGGCGGCGAGGTGGCCGCCCTGGTGGTGGTGGAGGCCGTGGCCCGCCTGATCCCGGGGGTGCTCGGCGATCAGGAATCCAGCGTGGCCGAGTCGCATACCTCCGGCCTGCTGGAGGGGCCGCAGTACACGCGCCCCGCCGAGTTCGAGGGGATGCGGGTGCCGGAGATCCTCCTTTCGGGCAACCACGGCGCCATCGCCCGCTGGCGGCGGGAGCAGGCGCTCCGCCGCACCTTCGAGCGGCGGCCCGATCTGCTGGAGACCGCCGACCTCACGCCGGAGGAGCGGCGGTTGGTCGAAGCGTGGCGAACCGGAAAGCGTTGATATTGCCACGGGTTACCCGCCTTGGTATAATGGTGTGCGTGTGATCACGGACGGTCCGCTGCCGGATTGCTTGCACGCTCGGAAGCACCGGTACGAACGTCACGTTCAAGGGGTGAAATCATGTCTGACCTCATTCGCGAGATCGAGCGCGAGTATATGCGCACCGACATCCCCGACTTCCGGCCCGGCGACACCGTCCGGGTGCACGTGAAGGTCGTGGAGGGCAACCGCGAGCGGATCCAGGCCTTCGAGGGCGTGGTCATCAGGCGGCAGGGTTCGGGGCTCAGCGAGACCTTCACGGTCCGGCGCGTCTCCTACGGCGTCGGCGTCGAGCGCACGTTCCCCGTCCACAGCCCGCGGCTGGCTTCCATCGAGGTGGTTCGCCGCGGCCACGTCCGGCGGGCCAAGCTGTACTACCTGCGGGAGCGGGTCGGCAAGGCCGCCCGCATCCGGGAGCGGCGGCTCGCCCAGCCGGAGGAGGCTTAGAATCAGGTTCGGCTTCACGTCGCTCCGCTCGACACCCCTGGCGGGTTGAGCGGAGCTTTGTACTACTCCCGGGAAAGCGGCTGCGGGGATCCGGCCGCGCCGGGACACCGGAGCGGAGCGGGGAGGCGAGGCGCGATGACAGACGCCCCGGAGGCGAGACCGGCCGCCAGGCGCAGGTCGCCCCTGCGCGATGTGTTGGAGACCCTGGTCCTGGCCCTGCTCTTCGCATTCGTCATCCGCACCTTCGTCGTGGAAGTCTACCAGGTCTCGGGGAACTCGATGACCAATACGCTGCACGACCAGGAGCGGGTTCTGGTCAACAAGTTCATCTACAAGATTCGCGACCCTCAGCCCGGGGACATCATTGTCTTCAAGTACCCGCGCCAGCCCGACCGCGAGTTCATCAAGCGGGTCGTGGCGGTGGGCGGGGACACCGTGGAGATGCGCGGGGGCGTGGTGTACGTGAACGGCGAGCCGTTCCCCGAGGCGCCCACGGTCCGGCTCAGCGCCGGGGACTTCGGGCCGGTGGTGGTGCCGCCGGGCTCCGTCTTCGTGCTGGGCGACAACCGGTCCAACAGCGAGGACAGCCGCTACTTCGGCGAGGTGCCGCTCAGCCACATCCGGGGCCTGGCCGTCGCGCGCATCTGGCCCCTGACCGCCGTCAAGGCCCTCGCCCCGCCCTCGGCCGAAGGGCGCGAGTAAGGGAGGGAGCGCTGTGCCGGTGATTCAGTGGTTCCCGGGCCACATGGCCAAGGCCCGCCGCATCCTGCAGGAGAACGCACCGCTGGTGGACGTGGTGCTGGAGATCGTCGACGCCCGCTGCCCGCTGGCCAGCCGCAACCCGGACCTGATGGCGCTGGTGGCGCACAAGCCGCAGGTGCTGGTCCTGAACAAGGCCGACCTGGCCGATCCCGCCGCGAC
Source organism: Bacillota bacterium (assembly GCA_003242675.1). The sequence continues at coordinate 8,134 of QGVE01000042.1, forward strand.
CCGGCTCTGGGTCCAGCGGCTGAGCGAGCCGGGCCGGCCTGCCGTCGCGTTGGACGCCGTGCGCGGCACCGGCGCGAAGGAGGTGCTCGCCGCCATCCGGCGCGCCTTCGCCCCCGTGCTGCAGGCCTGGACGGCGAAAGGCCGCAAGCCCCGCCCCCCCCGGGCCATGGCCGTCGGCATCCCCACCGTCGGCAAGTCGTCGGTGATCAACCGCCTGATCGGGGCCAGGCGGGCGGCGGTGGGGGACAAGCCCGGCGTGACCCGCGGCAAGCAGTGGATCCGCATCGGGGCGGACGTGGAGCTGCTCGACATGCCGGGGATCCTCGTCCCGAAGTTCGAGAACCCGCTGGACGGCATCCTGCTGGCGGCGACGGGGGCCATCAAGGACGAGGTCTTCGACCCGCGCGAGGTGGCCGGTCACCTGCTCCACCTCACCTGGGAATCGCTGAAGCCGGCGATTCAGGAGCGTTACGGGCTCACCCGCCTGGATCCGGAAGCCGCGGTGAACCTCGAGGCGATCGGCCGCTTCCGGGGGCTCCTCCGGGCCGGCGAGCAGGTCGACCTGGACGCGGCGGCGCAGCTGGTCCTGAAGGAGTTCCGGGAGGGCCGCCTCGGGCGCGTCACGCTGCAGTGGCCGGAACCGGCACCGTCGGGTGAATGATGGCTATTGTGTGGATACGATAATAGCCCAAGACATCTTTAGGTCCAGAGAAGGATTTTTCTCACGTACCGCCGAAACAGACATGAACGGTTTAACGGCGCTGAAGGCCTAAAGGGTGTGGATCGGCTGGGACCGCAACCCACCGAAGGCCGCTGGTAGGGTGGGGGTGTACAGGTGAGACAAATCATCCTGAAACGGATGAGCCTCAAACGTCTGCAGGCACTGATCGCGGAGGAGGGCCCGGACATCTACCCCGAGGTCATCGAAGCGCTGAAGGACGACCCCCGGGAAGGGGCGCAGCGCCTGGTGCGGCAGTGCCAGACGTACCTGAAAGAGCGCGAGCGGCAGCGCGCCGTGCTCCAGCGCATGTACAGCTACGAGCGGCAGCTCTGGTCGATGGGCTATCGCCACGTCGCCGGGATCGACGAGGTTGGGCGGGGCCCCCTGGCCGGACCCGTGGTGGCGGCAGCGGTCATCCTGCCGGGCGAGGTGGAGCTGCCCGGGATAGAGGAGGCGAAGCGGCTGTCCGAGCGGCGGCGGATGGAGCTGTACAACCGGATCCGTGAGGTCGCCGTTGCCGTGGGGATTGGCATGGTGCAGCCCGAGGGCATCGACGAGGCCAGCGTGGTGGTCGCCACGTACAAGGCCATGATGAAGGCAATCGCGGACCTGCCCGTCGCGCCGGACTACCTGCTCATCGACGGCGTCCACCTGCCCAACGTTCCGCAGCCCCAGGTGCCCGTGGTGGGCGGGGAGACGCTCTCCTGCTCCATCGCGGCAGCCGCGGTGGTGGCCAAGGTGGCGCGCGACGAGTACATGGTGGAGATGGACGCCAAGTATCCGGAGTACGGCTTCGCCCATCACAAGGGCTACGGCACCCCGGAGCATCGGATGGCGCTGGAGCGCTACGGTCCCTGTCCGATCCACCGGAAGCCGTCGAGCGGCACGCCCGCGGGGGCGGTGCTGGTGTTCACGGAGGGCTAAGTGATCCGGCAGGTCGGCCGGGAGGGGGAGGAGGCCGCCGTCCGGTACCTCACGTCGCTCGGCTACCGCGTCATCGCCCGCAACGTGCGCTTCCGCTCGGGCGAGATCGACGTGGTCGCGCGGGACGGGGACGTGCTGGTCTTCGTGGAAGTCAAGACCCGGCGCGGCAGGGGTTTCGGCTCGCCGGGCGAAGCGGTCACCGGGGCGAAGCAGAGGCGGCTGGTCCGTCTGGCCGCGCTCTACCTGGCCCGCCTGGGAGGAGAGCCTCCCCCCTGTCGGTTCGACGTGGTCGAGGTGGAGCCGGGCCCGGACGGCCGCTGGCGCTGCAAACTGATCAAGGGTGCGTTCCAGGCGTGAGCGGAGCCGCTTCGGCCTTTGGCCGGAGCGGCTCCGCTCACCTGCGCGCGTCCCCGGCCTGCTCCCGGGACCGCCGGAGCGGCGGCGGCCGGGCAGGATACCCCGCTCGGCAGCGCGCCGCACGGCCACAGAAAAGGGAGTTATTGACAAGAAAGAGAATCGGTGGCATGATGGGGCTGTGGGGGGCGAACATCTGTTGGTGGGGGTGCTGCCCGTGTTCGTGCGGGTGTGGAGCTTTGCCCTGCAGGGGATCGAGGCGCTGCCTGTGGCGGTGGAGGTCGACGTCAGTCCGGGGCTGCCGTCCTTTGAGGTCGTCGGGCTGCCCGACGCCGCGGTGCGGGAGGCGCGGGAGCGGGTGCGGGCCGCCATCCGCAACGGGGGATGGCCTTTTCCCCTGCAGCGGATCACGGTCAATCTGGCGCCTGCCCATACCCGCAAGGAAGGGGCCGGTTTCGACGTGGCCATCGCCCTGGGGGTGCTGGCGGCTGCCGGCGCGTTCCCCCCGGCGGCGCTGGAGAAGATCGCGGTGGCCGGGGAGCTGGCGCTGGACGGCGGCCTGCGCCCGGTGCGGGGGGCGCTGGCCATGGCGCTGGCCGTGGAGCGCGGGCGCAGCCTGATTCTCCCGGCGGAGAGCGCGCGGGAGGCGGCGGCGTGCGGGGCGGATGTGCTGGCCGCCCGCCGCCTGTCGGACCTGGTCGCCCACCTGCGCGGGGAGCGGAGGCTGGAGGCCGCGGAACCGGCTCCGCCAGCCGCCGTGCCGGACTGGGACGTGGACCTCGCCCTGGTCAGGGGGCAGCCGGTGGCCCGGCGGGCGCTGGAGGTCGCCGCGGCCGGCGGCCACAACCTGCTCCTGGTCGGCCCGCCGGGTACCGGAAAGAGCCTGCTCGCCCGGTGCCTCCCCACCATCCTGCCGCCCCTGGATGACGCCGAGTCGTTCGAGGTCAGCCGCATCTACAGCGTGGCCGGCCAGCTGGAGGGGGGCGCGCTGATCCGCCGCCGGCCGTTTCGGGCGCCGCACCACTCGGCCTCCCGGGCGGCGATCATGGGCGGAGGAACCCCCCTGAGGCCCGGCGAGATCACCCTGGCGCACCGGGGCGTGCTGTTCCTGGACGAGCTGCCCGAGTTCCGGCGCGACGTGCTGGAGGGGCTCCGGCAGCCGCTGGAGGACGGCGTGGTACGGCTCGCGCGTGTACACGGGCACCTGACGTTCCCGGCCCGGCCCATGCTGGTCGCCGCCGCCAACCCGTGCCCCTGCGGCCACCTGGGGGACCCGGTCCGCGCCTGCACCTGTACGGCCGCGGCGGTTCACCTGTACCAGCAGCGGCTCTCCGGCCCCCTGCGCGACCGGTTTGACCTGCAGGTGCAGATGCAGCCGGTCACGTACGGCGAGCTGGCCGCGTCCGGGGGCGGGGAGTCCTCCGCCGCCGTGGCGGAGCGGGTGCGCGCGGCGCGGGAGCGGCAGCGCCGCCGGCTGGCACCGCATGGGTGCAGCACCAACGCCGAGATGGGGCCTGCGCTCATCCGGCGCTTCTGCCCACTGCCGCCCGGGGGCGAGGCGCTGATGCGGGCGGCGATGGACCGGCTCGGCCTGTCGGTGCGGGGCCATGACCGGGTGCTCCGGGTGGCCCGCACCCTGGCGGATCTGGACGGGTCGGAGGCCATCCTCCTCCGCCACCTGGCGGAGGCGCTGCAGTACCGGGGAACCGGGGCAGAGGCGGTGCAGCAGGGCGCCTGAGCGAGAGACGACCGCGGTTCGTATGCCCGGCCGGTCCCGCGCATGCTAAGGGCTGACCGCTGAAAGCGGTCAACCTGTGAGCGGGAGGGATGCGCATGGCCAAGCAGGACGGGTATCCGATTCACGAGGGGCCCATGGCCGACCGGCGCGGGACCGAATGGCGCAAGGACGCCGCAGAGCTGGAGGCCCGGGACCGGCGGCGCAAGGAAAACCCCACGGGGGCGCTGGAGAACAGCCTGAGGAGCCTCAACAAGGATCACGCGGCCCGGGCCAAGTCGGACGGGTGAACCGTGGACCCCCTGCCAGATCTGGAAGGGGGCGGCACCGGGGGAGGCGAAGAATAGGGTGAGCGGCCGGGGAGGCGGGGACCGCCAGCCTCCCCGCCGCATGAACTCGCCGGAAACCCACCGGGAGGGAGAACGTCATGTCGTCCACGGACCCGGGAACGCTGCCCCAGCCGGACCGCGTGCTTGACCTGCGCGGCGACGTCTGTCCGGTCACCTTCGCCAAGACCAAGATCGCCCTGGAGGAGATGCGCATTGGCGAGGTGCTGCTGGTGCGGCTGGACTATGAGCCCGCCACGCGCAACGTCCCGCGCAGCGCGGAGCTGTATGGCGACGAGGTGCTCGCCGTCCGGCAGGTCGGCGATCGGGAGTGGGAAGTCCTGATCCGCAAACGGGTGGATTGAGCGCACAATCGCCGCTCTTTCCAAAACGTTGGACCATCCGCTATAATCGGAGATTGAACCGCAAGAGGGGCGATGTCGCATGATCCTGGAGCACCCGACGGCTTGCCGCCTCGTGGCCGAAGCTGAGATGGCACTCTCCGATCTCGTGCGGGAGGTCATCGCCGTATGCGAGATCCCCGCCCCCACGTTCCACGAAGCGGAGCGGGCCGCCTACGTGGAGCGGCGGATGCAGGAGATCGGCCTGAGCGAGGTCCGGCGCGACGCGGTGGGCAACGTCATCGGCCGGGTGCGGGGGAAAGGGACGGGGCCGAACCTGCTCATTGCGGCGCACCTGGACACGGTTTTCCCGCCCGATACCGACGTGACCGTGCGGCCGGATGGCGAGATCCTGCGCGCACCCGGCGTCGGCGACAACTCCTCCGGCGTGGCCACGATGCTCCATGCGGCCCGCCTGCTGGTGAAGCACGACGTGCCGCTGGCGGGCGACGTCATCTTCGCGGCCACCTGCGGGGAGGAAGGGCTCGGCAACCTCGAGGGCATGCGGGCGGTCGTCGAGGCGCTGAAGGAGGAGATCGACTACGTCATCGCCCTGGATGGCAGCCTGGGCGGCATGGTGCGCGAGGGCGTGGGCAGCCGCCGGTTCCGCCTGGTGGTGACCACCAGCGGCGGCCATTCGTGGGGCGCCTTCGGCGCACCCAGCGCGATTCACAGCCTGGGCCGCATCATCGCTCGCATCAGCGAACTGCGGGTGCCGACCAACCCCAAGACGACCTACAACGTCGGCGTGATCTCCGGGGGGACTTCCATCAACACCATCGCGGCGCGGGCCGAGGCGCTGATCGACCTGCGGTCCCTGGACCGGGGCGAGCTGGCCCGGCTGGAGGAGCGGGTGCTGCGCATCGTGCGCGCCGAAGAGCGGGAGTCCGGCGTGCGGGCGGAGCTGGAGCTGCTGGGCGACCGCCCCACCGGATCGATCCCGGACAACCATCCCCTCTGCAGCCTCGTCAGGCGGGTGCACCGGGAGCTGGGCCTGCAGACGCGGGTCTACCCCTCGTCCACCGATGGCAACGTCCCGCTTTCCATGGGGATCCCGGCCGTCACGGTGGGCGTCACCCTGGGGGGAAACGGCCACCGGCTGGACGAGTACATCTACACGACGCCGCTGACCAAGGGGCTGGCTCAGGTTCTGCTTCTCGTGCTGGGAGTACAGGAATTGCCGCCGCGGGCCCGGTAGCTGTGCAGCCGGGCTTTTCGCATGGAGGGGACGGAACGGAGGCCGGCCTACCGACGCCGGCCGTGTGGGGGAGAGCGCCATGGAGAGTGCCCTGGTATGGCTGGTTTACCAGCGCGCGCCGGGGGTTGGCCGGAGGCGCCTGGCGCAGCTCATGCATACGTACTCCAACCCTGAGGAGGCGTGGAAGCTGGGGCCGGCCGAGCTGTCGGCCGTGCGGGGGTTCGGGCCGGAGGTCGTCCAGGCCCTGCTGGCGGTGCGGAAGAGCGCGGAGGCGCTTCGCGAGGCGGAGCGGGAACTGGAGCGTGCCCGCCGCGCCGGCCTCCGCGTACTCTGTTACGGCACCCGGGACTACCCCGAGCGGCTGGCCCAGATTCCGGTCCCGCCGCCCGTGCTCTACCAGTACGGGCCCTGGGAACCCGACGACCGGCCGGTGGTGGCCATCGTCGGCACCCGGCGGCCGACCGGCTACGGGCTGGCGGTGGCCGAGCAGCTGGGCCGTGAGCTCGCCCAGCTGGGCGCCGTGGTCGTGAGCGGGATGGCCCGCGGCATCGACACGGCCGCGCACCGCGGGGCCCTGGAGGCCGGCGGAACCTCGATCGCCGTACTTGGCGGCGGCGCCGATGTTTGCTATCCTCAGGAGTCGGCGGCGCTGTACCGCCAGATGCGGGAAACCGGCGCGATCCTCTCGGAGCAGCCTCCGGGCACGCAGCCGCGGCCCGAGAACTTCCCGGAGCGCAACCGGATCATCAGCGGGCTCAGCCACGGGGTGATCCTGGTGGAGGCGGGGGAGCGCTCGGGCACCCTGATCACGGCGGCCCACGCCATCGAACAGAACCGGGACCTGTTCATCGTGCCGGGCCCCGTCACCAGCCCGCTATCCCGGGGCCTGTACAAGTACGTCCGCGACGGCGCCGGGCTGGCCGTGAGCGCCGCCCAGGTGCTGGAGGACATGGGATTCCGCCCTTCGGCGGACGGCCCGCTGCACTTCACGCCCCGGGGGCTGACGGAACTGGAGCAGCGGGTGCTGGGCTGGATGGGCGCTGCCCCGTGGTGGCCCGGCGACCTGGCCGAGAGCCTGGGACTCCCGCTCCCGGAGGTGCAGGCCTGCCTGACCATGTTGGAGATCCGCAGCGCGGTTCGCCGCCTGCCTGATGGGCAATATATTCGAATCGGATAGACTCGTGGAAGGAACGGAGTGTCGTGCTCTGGCGTGTCACACGGGGGTGTGGACCGGTTGCCCAAGAGCCTGATCATCGTCGAGTCCCCGGCCAAGGCTAAGACTATTGAGAAATTCCTGGGGCGGAAGTACGCCGTCAAAGCCTCGATGGGGCACGTGCGCGACCTGCCCAAGAGCCAGCTGGGCGTCTCGGTGGAGAACGACTTTGAACCGAAATACATCACGATCCGCGGCAAGGGCGATGTCCTGAAGGAGCTGCGCGAGAGCGCGCGCAAGGCCGACCGGGTCTACCTGGCCACAGACCCCGACCGGGAGGGCGAGGCGATCTCCTGGCACCTGGCGCAGGTGCTGAAGCTGCCTCTGGACGAGCCCCTGCGGATCGAGTTTCACGAGATCACCAAGGACGCGGTCCAGCGGGCCATCAAGCAGCCCCGCCCCATCGACATGCATCGCGTGGAGGCGCAGCAGGCGCGCCGCGTGCTCGACCGGCTGGTCGGTTACAAGCTGAGCCCGCTGCTCTGGCGGAAGGTGCGGCGCGGCCTCTCCGCTGGGCGGGTGCAGTCGGTCGCCGTGCGCCTGATCGTCGACCGCGAGCGGGAGATCCAGGCGTTCCAGCCCGAGGAGTACTGGACCCTGGATGCCCGGGTGACCACGTCGTCCGACCAGTCCTTCACCGCCCGGTACTGGGGCGCGGGCGAGCAGAAGGCCGAGCTCAGGACCCGGGATCAGGTGCGGGAGGTGCTGGACCGGGTGGCCGGGGGCGGCCGGCTGCCGGAGCCATCGGCGGTGAGCGGGCAGGGGTCGCCCAGCGACCCGCTGGCGGAGACGTTCGACGTCGCCGGGGCCGGCATCTGGCTTCAGGTGCGCAGCGTGAAGCGGCGCGAGAAGAAGCGGAATCCCGCCTACCCCTTCACCACCTCCAGCCTCCAGCAGGAGGCTTCCCGCAAGCTCGGGTTCAGCGTGCGGCGGACGATGGCGGTGGCGCAGCAGCTCTATGAAGGGCTTCCGCTGGGCGAGGAGGGCCACACGGGCCTGGTGACGTACATCCGCACCGACTCGACCCGGATCGCCGAAGAAGCGGCGCGCGCCGCGGCGGCGTTCATCGCGGAGCAGTACGGCGAGGAGTACGTCCCGGAGAAGCGGCGTGAACCCGACCGGCGCGCCGGCGAGCAGGGGGCTCACGAGGCCATCCGCCCGACCGACGTGCGCCGCACGCCGGAGTCGGTCAAGCCCTACCTCACCCCCGAGCAGTACAAGCTCTACAAGCTGATCTGGGAGCGCTTCGTGGCGAGCCAGATGGCCCCCGCCGTGCTCGAGACGGTGACGGTGGAACTCGCCGCAGGGGAGCACGTGTTCCGCGCCACCGGCCAGACCGTGCGCTTCCCGGGGTTCATGAAGGTCTACATCGAAGGCGAGGACGACGAGGGGCAGCGGGAGGAAGGCGGCGGCCTCTTGCCGGAGCTGACCGAGGGCCAGCTGGTCCTCGTGCAGGCGTTCGAGGCGCGGCAGCACTTCACCCAGCCCCCTCCCCGCTATTCCGAGGCCATGCTGGTGAAGGCCCTGGAGGAGCGGGGCATCGGCCGTCCGTCGACCTACGCGCCGATCATCGGGACCATTCAGGCCCGCGGGTACGTGGAAAAGCGGGATAAGCGCTTCTATCCCACGGAGCTGGGCGTGCTGGTGACGGACATCCTGAAGGAGTACTTCCCGGACATCATCGACGTCGAGTTCACCGCCCACCTGGAGGGCAAGCTGGACGAGGTCGAGGAAGGGCGGGCGGACTGGCGCGAGCTCATCCGCCAGTTCTATGGCCCGTTCGAAGAGACGCTGAAGCAGGCCGAGGAGAAGGTGGGCGGCTTCGAGCTGGAGGACGAGGTCTCCGACGTGCCCTGCGAGAAGTGCGGCCGGCTGATGGTGGTCAAGCACGGCCGGTTCGGCAAGTTCCTGGCCTGCCCGGGCTTCCCCGAGTGCCGGTTCACCAAGCCGATCCTGGAGGAGACCGGCGTCACCTGCCCCGCCTGCGGCACCGGCCGCATCGTGGAGCGCAAGTCCAAGAAGGGCAGCCGCAGGTTCTACGGCTGCACCAACTACCCGGAGTGCAGTTTCGTCTCCTGGGAGAAGCCCGTCGACCGGCGCTGCCCGGAGTGCGGCGCGCCGTACATGGTCGAGAAGCGGGTCAAGGAGCTGGGCCTGAGCCACGTCTGCAAGCAGCCGGAGTGCGGGTACGTGGAGCCCGTGGAGAGCATGGAAGAGGTGCAGGTCTGAGTGACGGAGCCTCATGTGACCATCATCGGCGCCGGGCTCGCCGGGTCGGAGGCGGCCTGGCAGGCCGCCCGGCGAGGCGTGAAGGTGACCCTGTACGAGATGCGCCCCCACGCGACAACGGCGGTGCATCGCACGGGGCTGTTTGCGGAGCTGGTCTGCTCCAACTCCCTGCGCGGGGCCAGCCTGGAGAACGCCGTCGGCCTCCTGAAGGAGGAGCTGCGGCGGCTGGGCAGCCTCATCATGCGCGAGGCCCTGCGGCACGCGGTTCCGGCCGGCGGTGCCCTGGCGGTGAGCCGCGAGGAGTTCTCCGCCGGGGTCACGGCCGCCCTTACGTCGCATCCCAACATCACCGTGGTGCGGGAAGAGGTGCGCGAGATCCCGCCCGAGGGCATCGTGGTCATCGCCACCGGGCCGCTGACGTCCGCGCCCCTGGCAGAGGCGATCCGGCGGTTCACCGGCGAGGAGTCGCTCTCCTTCTACGACGCCGCGTCGCCGATTGTGAACATCGAGACCGTGAACATGGACAAGGTCTTCCGCATGAGCCGCTACGGCAAGGGCGAGGGCGACGACTACCTCAACTGCCCCCTCACGAAGGAGGAGTACGAGGCGTTCTATCAGGCCCTCCTGACCGCCGAGAAGGCGATGCCCCACCACCCGGAGGACGAGGAGATCCGCTTCTTCGAGGGCTGCCTGCCGGTGGAGGAGATCGCCCGGAGGGGGCCGGACGCGCTCCGCTACGGGCCGATGAAGCCCGTGGGCCTGATCGACCCGCGGACGGGCCGCCGCCCGTGGGCCGTGGTGCAGCTTCGGCAGGACAACGCGGCGGGCACGCTCTACAACATGGTCGGCTTCCAGACCAGCCTGAAGTGGAGCGAGCAGCAGCGGGTCTTCCGCATGATCCCCGGGCTGGAGCAGGCGGAGTTCGAGCGGTACGGGGTCATCCACCGGAACACCTTCATGAAGTCGCCGCGGCTCCTGTACCCGACCGGCGAGTCGCGCCAGCGCCCGGGCCTGTTCTTTGCCGGGCAGATGACCGGGGTGGAAGGGTACGTGGAGTCCGCGGCCGGCGGGCTGGTGGCCGGCATCAACGCCGCGCGCCGGGCTCTGGGACAGGAGCCCGTGACCTTCCCGCGCGAGACGGCGATCGGCGCGCTGATGCACTACATCACCCACGCCGACCCGGACCACTTCCAGCCGATGAACATCGCCTTCGGCCTCCTGCCCCCGCTGGAGGGTCCGCCGATCCGGGACAAGCGGGCGCGCAAGCGGGCGCTCTCGGAGCGGGCGCTGAATGTGCTCGCCCGGTGGGCTCCGGTGCACCTGGGCACGCCGCTGCTGGACTGAACCGGGCCCTCTGCCGCTGCGCGGTGGGCCCGTCTTTCTCGTTCATGCCCCAAGTGGTTTGCGGCATGAAGGCTTGTAATAAAACTGTCATTTTTGTGGGAGAGACTGGAAGACAGGCGCTTTCTCGTGAAAAGCGGAGCAAGGGCCGCTTAGCAGGCGAAAAATGGCGAGCGGAAATTGTGGGCGGATAGAGATATTTTCTGAATTGTGGTCTTGCCTTCGGCAAGGCGGTGTGCTAGGATAAAGACCGGTTGGGTAAGCCGGGTTAACAAAGTTCGCCGCAGGGAGGTGGGGCCGGTGACGGCTGAGCCGCTGGGGGAGGGCCTCGGGCCGGAAGTCGCCGGCTTCCTCGCCAGCCTGTCGGTGGAGAAGTCGGCTTCGCAACACACCCTGCGCAGCTACCGGCTCGACCTCGCGCAGTTCTACGCCTGGTTGGCCAGCGGCGATGCGGCGGTGCCGGTCGTCGGCGGCCGCAGCACGGGCCGGACGCGCAAGCACGGCTTCGCCGCGGAGCTGGGGCCGGTTCAGCCTGTGGGTGTGGACCAGCTCCGGGCCGTGACCCACCTGACGATTCGCGCGTACCTCGCCTTCCTGCAGCGACAGGGGTTCAGCCGGCGCACCATCGCCCGCAAGCTTTCCTGCCTTCGCTCCTTTTTCAAGTACCTCATGCGCTCCAACCTGGTCCCGTCCAACCCAGTGGCAGGTGTTCACACCCCCAAACTGGAGCGGCGGCTCCCCGTCTTCCTGGACGAGGAAGAGATCGGGGGGCTGTTATCACAGCCTGACACCAGCACGCCCCTTGGGCTCCGGGACCGGGCGTTGCTGGAGCTGCTCTACGGCACGGGCCTGCGGGTGGGGGAGCTGGTCAGCCTGAACCGGGGCGACATCGATTACAGCGACGGCTGGGTGGTCGTCCGCGGCAAGGGGCGGAAGGAGCGCGCGGTCCCGGTCGGCAGCGAGGCGCTGCAGGCCCTGGGCCGGTACCTGGCGGAAGGGTGGCCCGTCCTCCGCGCCCGGGCGCCGGCGGAAGAGCAGTCGCTGCCGGAAGCGCAGCAGCCGCTGTTCCTGAACAAGCTGGGCGGCCGGTTGAGCGACCGCTCCGTGCGGCGGCTGCTGGACCGGTACGCGAGCCAGCTGGCCCTGGGCCGGCACATCAGCCCCCACAAGATCCGCCACACGTTCGCGACGCACCTGCTCAACCACGGGGCCGACCTGCGCGCGGTCCAGGAGATGCTCGGTCACGCCAGCCTTTCGACGACCCAGATCTACACCCACGTGACCACCCGGCGGCTGCGGAGCGAGTACCTGCGTGCGCACCCCCGCCAGCGGCGGGCGCCGCCCCCCGAGGAATGAATCGGGGCTTCCCTCGGGCTAATCGGCCC
>QGVE01000043.1 GCA_003242675.1 Bacillota bacterium
CTCCCGGGTCAGGAGGACCACGATCTTGTCCGCTTCCTGGAAATTGCGCACCCGAATGACGATGCCGTCGACGTTGTAGAGTGCCACGTCGCCACCTCCGCCGTCTGCCCTCCATCATAGCACAGGCGACGTGACGGCGGTCACTTCCCGCACCGGGCAGAGTGGAAATACTGAGAACGAATCTCCGTGTAACTGGAGGAGGTCACCATGTCCTCACCCGCGCGGCCGAACCCGGCCCGGTTCCCCCTGCTGCTCCTCGGCATCTTCTCCCTGCTCGCGGCCATGTGGGCGGGCATGCTGCGCATCGGCCTGGCCCTGCCGCCGCTCAGCCCGACGCTCTCCGGCGGCCACGGCCCCCTGATGATCGCGGGCTTCCTCGGCACCGTCATCGGGCTTGAGCGCGCGGTCGCCATGGGACGGCTCTGGATGTTCGCCGCCCCCGCCCTCGCCGCCGCCGGCGGGCTCCTGATCATCTTCGGCGCGCCGCAGCTCGGGGCGATGAGCGTGACGCTCAGCAGCGCGGCACTCATCCTGGTCTTCACCCAGATCGTCCGGGTTCAGCCCGCGCTGTTCAACTACATCCTCACCCTGGCGGCCGCCGTCTGGCTGGGCGGCAACCTGTTCTGGCTCTTCGGCACGCCCATCACCCACGTCGTACCGGCGTGGGCGACCTTCCTCGTGCTCACCATCGCCGGCGAGCGCCTGGAGTTGGCCCGGCTCGTGCAGATCTCCCGGGGCGGCACCGCCGCCTTGCTGGCCATCCTCACCGCCCTGGTCGCGGGCGCCTTTCTTGCGCCCTTTGATTACAGCCAGGGATGGCGGGTGACCGGCCTCAGCCTGGCCTCGCTCTCCCTGTGGCTCCTGCGCTGGGACATCGCCCGGCGCACCGTACGGGCCCGGGGGCTCACCCGCTTCATCGCCTTCTGCATGCTGCTGGGCTACTTCTGGCTGCTGGCCGGCGGGCTCATCGCGCTGCGCTACGGCTTCCTCTACGGCGGCGCGTACGACGCGGCCCTGCACGCCGTCTTCCTCGGCTTCGTCTTCAGCATGATCTTCGGGCACGCTCCGGTGATCTTCCCCGCCGTCCTGGGCGTGCGCATGGAATTCAGCCCGTCGTTCTACAGCCACCTGCTCCTCCTGCACCTCTCCCTGCTCCTGCGGGTGGGCGCGGGGCTGGCGGAGTGGCTGCCCGGGCGGCAACGGGCGATCGTCCTCAACGTCCTCGCGCTGCTGCTGTTCCTCCTCAATACGGTGCGGTCGGTGCGCCGCCGGCCCGCCCATTTCCGGCAAGGACTTTAACAAAGTAACATGGTTGCATACCTACCGTTGTCGTGCTATAACCAACCATAGGTAAATGAGTGTTGAAAGGTGGGACTTTTCCTCCCACCTCTGCGACCGCGTGCGCGCCCTGGGCGAAGGGAGTGAGACGGTGGCACAGTACGGCCCCCCGGAGCGGCAGAAACGCCGCCTTCTGCTCGTCGCGCTGCCCATCGCCGCAGCGGCGGGCGTGCTGGAATGGCTGCTGCTCAGCCGCAGCGGCGAGACGCCGTCGCGCCTGCTCCTGGCAGGTGCGGCTTTCGCGTTCCTTCTGGCCCTTGTGCTCTGGCGATGGCGCCGCAGCCTGCGCTTCGTGGAGATCACGCTGACGCTGGGCGTCGCCGCCGGACTGTTCACGTTCCTTTACATGGCCCTGTTTTCCGCCGACTCCCTGTCCCTGGAGCGGATCGCCCGCCTGGGCCCGTGGATCTCGGTCGCGCTGGTGGGCCTCCTCCTGATCAACGGGCCCCGGCGCCCGATCTGGATCGTCACGGGGATCTACCTGGGGCTGCTCGCCCTTGGCCTCATCTACCTGGCCACGGCCGGACCTCAGGCGGCGCGCGGCAACCTCATCGGGCCGCTGGCCCACTTCTACCTGGCCAACGCGGTGCTGCTCTGGATACTGCACGCCTGGTCCGACCTGCAGCGGCAGTACCACAAGACCCGGCAGCTCGCCCGCTCCCTGGCCACTCTGGCACACACGGACCCCCTGTTGGGCATTCCCAACCGGCGCCAGATGGAGGCCCTGATCCGGCACGAGATCCGCCTGGCGGAAGCGGGCGGGCAGCCGGCCACGATGATCATGTTCGACGTGGACCGCTTCAAGCAGGTGAACGACACCTACGGGCACGAGGTGGGCGATGCGGCCCTGTGCGCGGTCGCCGCGACGGTGCGCCAGGCACTGCGCGCGACCGACCACGTGGGGCGGTGGGGCGGCGACGAGTTCATCGCCCTCGTCCACGTCAGCGATCCCGCGCAGGCGTATCAGCTGGCCCAGCGGATCGGCGAGGCGGTCCACGAGCGGCTCAGCGAGCGCTTCCCGCAGGTGTCGGTCAGCCTCGGCGTCGCGCCCTATCACCCCGGGGACACGGTGTCCTCCTGGGTGCGCCGGGCCGACGCGGCCTTGTACCGGGCCAAGGAGTCCGGACGCAACCGGGTGGTGGTGGGCACCTAGTTCTCTGTGAGTCCGGCCAGAATCGCCACGCCGGCGCTGGCGCCAATCCGGTTGGCGCCCGCCTCGATCATCGCCAGGGCCGTTGCGAGGTCCCGCACACCGCCGGAGGCCTTCACGCCCATGTTCGGGCCGACGGTGCGGCGCATGAGCGCGACGTCGTGCACGGTCGCGCCGCCGGTGCCGAAGCCCGTCGAGGTCTTGACGAAGTCGGCGCCGGCCTCCTGGGCCAGCTGGCAGGCGAGCACCTTCTCCTCGTCCGTCAGCAGCCCGGTCTCGATGATGACCTTCACCAGCGCCTCGCCTGCCACCGCCGAGACCACCGCGCGGATGTCGTTCAGGACGACGTCGCGCCGACCGGACTTCAGCGCGCCGACGTTGATCACCATGTCGACCTCCCGGGCGCCGCGGGCCACGGCGTCCTCCGCCTCGGCGGCCTTGATCTCGCTCCGGTTGGCACCCAGCGGGAAGCCGACGACGGTGCAGACCTTCACGTCCGTCCCCTGGAGCAGTTCCGCGCACAGCGGCACCCAGTACGGGTTCACGCAGACCGACATGAAGCCGTGCTCCCGCCCCTCGGCGCAGAGCTGGCGGATCTGCGCCTCGGCGGCGTCGGGCTTCAGCAGGGTGTGGTCGATCATCTTGGCCAACTCTCTGCGGGTGATGCGGCTGACATCCATGACGACAACCTCCTCCATTCCCGGGCGGCATCTCTCTGCTGCGTAGTGTTCCGGGATCGACGGTGAGATTCGCCGGTCGAGCGGTGATCCCCTGCGTCTGCCTGTCGGGACTGGAAATCCCCGGGCAGCGCGGGGATCCTTTGCATTTTAGTCACACATTAAATATGTACCTACTAAACATGCATGCGTTATTCTAGAGTCCGCACCCGGACGCCACGACCGCTGAATTCCGCACCGGAAACGGGGGACCCAGATTCGATCGGGGCTAAGCGCAGTGACTGCACTGCCCGGGCGACACTCCTGCCGTCCGCGCCCGACAGCTAACCCCGTAAGCGTCGCAGGAGGAGATCACCCTCCTCCGTCTTGTGGCCTCGCACGGGTAGCGATCGGAAAAGGAGGAGGAACCATGCGTCTCAACCAGATTAAGGCATTCGCCGTCGCCCTGGCCGTCGCCGCCTCGGCGCTGGCGTTCGCGGCCCCGGCCTCCGCGGCGACCACGTACGTCACCACGTGCAAGACTCCTGTGCGGTACAGCACGCTGAACCGCTATGTCGGGTGGGGCGTCATCCGCTGGCCCCAGTTCACCGTGAAGCAGACGGTGCCGGCCCGGCAGACGCCGAAGCCGACGCAGCAGCCCACGCAGCAGCAGCCGGCGGCGCCGAAGGCCCCGGCGCAGCCTCAGACTCCGACCGCGTCGGCCGGGCTCACCGCCGCCGAGCAGCAGATGCTGAACCTGATCAACCAGGAGCGGGCCAAGGCGGGCCTGCAGCCGCTGAAGGCGGACGCCCAGCTGACCCAGCTGGCCCGCATGAAGAGCCAGGACATGATCAACAAGGGCTACTTCAGCCACAACTCCCCCACCTACGGCTCGCCGTTTGACATGATGAAGGCCTACGGTGTGACCTACCGCACCGCGGGCGAGAACATCGCCGGCAATCAGTCGGTCCAGGCGGCCCACACGGCGCTCATGAACTCGTCCGGCCACCGGGCCAACATCCTGAACCCCAACTACACCCATGTGGGCATCGGCATCGTGGAGGGCGGCCCCTACGGGATGATGTTCACGCAGATGTTCGTGGGCCGGTAGTGCACACAGAGAAGCCCCTGCCGCTTCCATGCGGCAGGGGTTTTTCTGTTCCCGCTCTATGAACCCCGGCAGGCTGGCCCAGCCCGGTCGAAGTCCGCAGACCGGCCGTCGGAACGGCCACGATTGGGGCTGCGGTGGGAACGCATGGGCCCTAGGAAAGAATTAGACCTGCGTGGCGCCCTCCGGCGATTGACGTACCTCGCTGCAAGGAGTACGATTGAGGTGAACTGGTAATGACCAGTAGTGACCAGTTGCACGAGCAAGCAGGTGAGACTGCGTGCTGGACAAGCAAAGCCCCACCCCCCTCTACAACCAGCTGGTCGACCACCTCATCCGCATGATCCAGACCTCCATGAAGCCGGGCGACCGGATGCCGTCCGAGCGGGAGGTCTGTGAAAAATACGGCGTCAGCCGGACCACGGTCCGTGCGGCCTTCAGCGAGCTGGAGGACCTCGGGTACATCTACCGCCGCCACGGCAAGGGCACGTTCGTCTCGGCGCTCTGGAAGGAGATGCAGAACCTCTCCGAGATCTACAGCTTCACCGAGCACATGAAGCGGCTCGGCATGAAGCCCGAGACCCGCATCCTCTCCTTCGAGCAGGGGGTGGCCAACCAGTCCACCGCCGAGCGGCTGCAGATCTCCGAGGGCTCCGCCATCTACCGTCTGCGCAGGCTGCGCCTCGCCGACGGCCTGCCCATGATGCTGGAGCTCACCTTCATCCCGGCCTACCTGTTCCCAGGGCTGACCCGGGAGCTCCTGGAGAGCATGCCGCTCTACGACCTCTACTCCCGGCGGTTCAACCAGGAGATCAAGTACGCGGATGAGGAGTTCTACGCCTCCCTCATCCAGGACAAGGAGGCCGAGCTCCTGGGCGTGCCGGCGGGCTCCGCCTGCCTGCGGCTGGTGCGCACCACGTACAATATGGACAACAGGGTCATCGAGTTCACCATCAGCGCGGCCCGGGCGGACCAGTTCGTCTACAAGATCCGCCACTGGCGCAAGTAGCTGACGAAGCCGACAAGCACCACGACGGGGGGAGATACCCATTCTGAGAGCATCGGTGGAGGAACTGCAGCGGCTGGGCGCCGTGCACACGGCGCGGGAGATCGCCCAGCAGCCCGAACTATGGCTTGAGACTTGGGAAATGTATAAGAAGGAACGTGAACGGCTGGAGGCCTTCCTCAACACCATCCGGGAGCGGCACGGCCGGGTGCGGGTGCTGCTGGCCGGCGCCGGCAGCTCCGCCTACGTGGCCGACACGGTCCTGCCCTTCGTGAAGCTGCACGGGGACGAGGCGACCTTCGAGTTCCAGGCCACTCCCACGACCAGCATCGTGTCGAACCCGACCAGCTACCTGCGGGCCGAGCAGCCGACCCTGCTGGTCAGCTTCGCCCGCAGCGGCAACAGCCCGGAGAGCGTCGTCACGGTCCAGCTCGCGAAGCAGCTGGTCCCTGACCTCTACCAGATCGTCATCACGTGCGCGCCGGAGGGGAACCTGGCCAAGCAGGCCCGCGGGGACGAGCGCAGCCTCCTGTGGCTCATGCCGGAGCGCGCCAACGACCAGGCGTTCGCCATGACCGGCAGCTTCACGTGCATGGTGCTGGCGACCGTGCTCCTCTTTGACCGCCGGCCGCTGGCCGAGAAGGAGCGGTACGTGAACCAGGCGTGCGCCCTCGGGCGGAGCGTCATCGAGCGGGAGGCGGAGATCGCGGCCCTGGCCGGCCTCGACTTCGAACGGATCGTCTACCTGGGCTCCGGCCCCCTGGCGGGCGTGGCCCGCGAGGTGCAGCTGAAGATCCTGGAGCTCACCGCCGGGAAGATCGCCACGCTGTTCGACACCTCCCTGGGGTTCCGGCACGGGCCCAAGTCGTTCGTCGACGAGCGGTCGCTGGTCTTCGTCCTGGTGTCCAACGACCCGTACACCCGCCTTTACGACATGGACATGCTCCGGGAGCTGCAGGATGACGCCGTCGCCAAGCTGGCCTGCGGCGTCATGGTGGAGCGGGGCGAAGGGCTGCCGGGCCGGGCGTTCGGGCTGCCAGCGGAGTACGCCGGGCTGCCGGACGGCTACCTGGCGCTGCCGCTCACCGTGTTCGGCCAGATCCTGGCGCTGCACACCGCGGTGAAGCTGGGCAACACGCCCGACACCCCCAACCCGAGGGGCCTCGTGCACCGCGTGGTAAAGGGCGTGACGATCCACAAGTTCCCGCAGGACGGGTGAAGGTGGTACACAAGATGATCGGTTTTGTCATCACCGGCCACGGGGAGTTCGCCCCGGGCCTGGCCCAGGCCCTGAGCATGATCGCGGGGCCCCAGCCCCACCTGGCGGCGGTGCCGTTCCGGGAGGGCGAGCCCCTGGACGGGTACGAGCGCCGGCTCGGGGAGGCCCTCGCCGAGGTCCTCCGCGAGACCAGCGGTGCCCTGATTTTCACGGATCTCCTGGGGGGCACGCCGTTTCGCACGGCGATGCTGCTGGCCAGCCGGCATGAGAACGTCGAGGTGCTCACCGGCACCAACCTGCCGATGCTGATCGAGGCCGGGGTCCTGCGGGCGGCGGAGTCCGACGTCCGCGCCCTGGCCCGGCAGGCGGTAGAGATCGGCACGGGCGGCATCCAGCACGTTCAGCTGCCGCAGGAGGGCCCGCGCCGAGAGCCGCCTCCCGACGGGGAGGGGATCTAGCGATGTGGGAAAACATCCTGGCCTCCTCGATCGTGATGCTGGTCTTCGTGATGGGGACGCTGGGGATCTACTATGTCCTGAGCGCCCGGGGGCTGAGGAAGCGCCGGGAGCATTTCGCCAGGCTCCACCAGCGGCTGGCCCCGGGTCAGCTCGTCGAGCTCGCCTGCGGCATCTACGGCACAACCGTCTCGGTGGGCAAGGACACAGTGGACATCCGGGTGAAATCGGGAGCCGTGATGACGGTCTCTCGTTACGCCATCTCAGCGATCATCAGCGAGGAGGAGCATCATGCCGAACATCGTGTTGACCCGCATCGATAACCGCCTGATCCACGGTCAGGTGGCGACCCTGTGGTGCTCGTCGGTGGGTGCCAACCTCATCCTCGTCGCCAACGACGCGGTCGCCAACGACAAGCTGCGCCAGCAACTGATGGACATGGCGGCCCCGGCGGGCGTCGAGACCCGGTATTTCACGATCGAGAAGACCATCAACGTGATCCACAAGGCGTCACCGCGCCAGAAGATTTTCCTCATCTGCGAGACTCCTGCAGACGTCGTGAAGCTGGTGGAAGGGGGTGTGCCGATCAAGAAGGTCAATATCGGGAACATGCACATGGCTGAAGGCAAGAGGCAGGTAGCGACGACGGTGGCGGTCGACGACAACGACGTGGCGGCGTTCAGGCGGCTGCAGGAGCTCGGGGTGGAGCTGGAAATCCGGCGCGTTCCGACGACTCCGCCCGAGGACATCTCAAAGCTGTTCCGGTAACCCGTGATGCCGGAGGAGGCGAGTCTCGCACATGGACATTAGCTTCATTCAAGTCCTGCTGGTGTTCGTGGTGACGTTCATCGCGGCCATCGACCAGTTCAACTTCCTGGAGTCCCTGTACCAGCCGATCGTCATGGGTCCCGTGATCGGTGCGATCCTCGGGGACGTCCAGACCGGCCTGATCGTCGGCGGCACCTACCAGCTGATGACGATCGGCAACATGCCGGTCGGCGGCGCGCAGCCGCCCAACCCGGTGATCGGCGGCATCATGGCGACGGTGCTGGCGATCTCGCTGGGCCTGGATCCGAACGCTGCCGTTGCCGCTGCCATCCCGTTCTCGCTGCTCGGCCAGTACGCCGTAACCATGATCTTCACGATCATGTCGCCGGTGATGGCGTACGCCGACCGGGCGGCGGAGGAAGCCAACCCGCGGAAGATCGCCTGGATCAACTACGGCGCCATGGGCTTCCTCGGCCTGGTGTTTGGCATCATCGTGACCCTGTTCTTCGTGGGCGGCGCCACCTTTGGGAGCACGGTGGTCAATGCGATCCCGGCGTGGCTCATGAGCGGCCTCAGCGCAGCCGGCGGCATGATGCGCTACGTCGGCTTCGCCATCCTGCTGAAGGTGATGGTCTCCCGCGAGATGTGGGGCTTCTACTTCATGGGCTTCGCCCTGGCGAACCTGCTGGCGAGCATCCCGCAGCTCAGCGGTTCGGCCCTGCTCCTGCTGGCCCTGATCGGCTTCGCATTCGCCTACTGGGACTACCAGCAGCAGACGGCGCTGAAGGCGGCCGGTGCTCAGGGCGGCAATGGCGGAGGTGACGAAGATGGCATTTAACATCCCGGAGCGGTACAAGGATCTGACCCCGGCTGAACCGCTGGACAACAAGACCCTGAACCTGATGGCCTGGCGCTCGGTCTTCCTGCAGGCGTCGTTCAACTACGAGCGCATGCAGTCGGCCGGCTGGCTCTATTCGATCCTCCCCGGGCTGCTGAAGATCCACAAGAACAAGGACGACCTGGCGGCCTCGATGGCCCACAACCTGGAGTTCTTCAACACCCACCCGTTCCTGGTCACCTTCGTGATGGGCATCGTGCTCTCGTTGGAGCAGAGCAAGGCCGACATCCAGACCATCCGTGCGGTCCGGGTGTCCGCGATGGGCCCGCTGGGCGGCATCGGCGACGCGATCTTCTGGTTCACCCTGGTGCCGATCGCCGCCGGCATCACCTCCAACATGGCCCTCACCGGGAACATCGCCGCCCCCTTCGTCTTCCTCCTGATCTTCAACGCCGTTCAGTTCTTGGTGCGTTTCGGGCTCATGCACTGGTCGTACAGACTGGGCACCGATGCCATCCGGATCCTGACCGCCAACGCCAAGCAGTTCACCCGTGCCGCCAGCATCCTGGGCGTCTTCGTGGTCGGCGCGCTGACCTGCCTGTACGGCGGCACGAAGGTGAACATCCACATCCCCAACGGCTCGACCTTCGAGGCCAGGGCGATCACGACCGTCGTCAAGGCCGACGAGCTGGACCGCTTCAAGGAGCAGCTCTACGTGCTGGACGAAAGCGGCAACGTGGTGCTCGACGAGTCCGGCCAGCCGACCCTGGCCGCGGGCGCCAGCATCCGGCAGCTCGCCAACGGCGACTACCAGATCACCTACAACGAGTACGACGAGGTGCCGGTGACGATCAACATCCAGGAGATCCTGGACGGCATCGTCCCGAAGCTGATCCCGCTCACGCTGACCCTGTTCATCTACTTCATGTTCGTCAAGAAGGGCTGGACGCCCCTCAAGGCGATCGGCTTCCTGCTCCTCCTCGGCCTGGTCGGCTCCGGCTTCGGCATCTGGCCGTCGATCTGGTAGCACGACCGGGGGAAGCGCTGAGCCCCCGCCAGTCGGAGAACTGGCGGGGGCTCGTGTTGTTGGGCAGGAGCCGCTCAGCCCCTGAGCAGCCGGGCCAGGTCCCGCGCGGTCATCCCGTGGATGTAGCGGCCCACGTCCAGCGGCTCCAGGCTCTTCTCCAGGTT
Organism: Bacillota bacterium; assembly: GCA_003242675.1. The sequence continues at coordinate 9,730 of QGVE01000043.1, forward strand.
GTCGTCCAGGGGCAGCCCCACCAGAGCGGCCTCCAGCTCCGACAGCTCCCCGCTGCCGAAGAAGTCGCCGTAGATCTTCACGCCCTTGATGCGCCCCCGCTCCGCCTGGAGGTAGACGGTCACCAGGCCGAAGTCGAACCGCTCCTCCAGCCGCATGTCGTACGCGGGCGAGGCCCCGTAGTTCCACTCCCAGGTGGCGTACTTCTCGTCCCGGAGCCGCCTGACCTCAGCCAGCTGCTCCGGGGTGAGGTCCATCGGCTCCAGCCCCTCGGCCTCGAAGATGTAGCTCTTCAGCAGGGACTTGAACTCCTCCATGGTGATGGGCCGGGGGGCGTGGGCGTTGATCGTCGTCACGCGGCTGCGCACCGACTTCACGCCCTTGGACTGGAACTTGGCCTCCCGGACCTTCAGGGCGTTCACCACCACGTCCAGGTTGGAGTCGAGCATGATGCACCCGTGGTGCAGGATGCGGCCCCGCCGAACGTACTGCGCGTTGCCGCAGAACTTCTTGCCATCGATCGTCAGGTCGTTGCGGCCGGTGAACTCCGCCTTCACGCCCAGCTGCTCCAGCGTCTTGATGACCGGCAGCGTGAACACGGCGAAGTTGAAGTCCGGCGCCGCGTCCTTGTCCACGATGAAGGTGTAGTTGAGGTTGCCCTTGTCGTGGTAGACCGCGCCGCCCCCGGAGAGCCGCCGCACCACCCGGATGCCGTGCTCCTCCACGTACCGCTGGTTGATCTCCTCGTAGGTGTTCTGGTGCCGGCCCACCACGATGGTGTTCTCGTTCTGCCAGAGGATGAAGTAGGACTTCGTGGGGTCCATCTTCTCGAAGACGTATTCCTCGAAAGCCAGGTTGAAGTAAGGGTCCGTGCTGCCCGTCTCCAGATAGATCATGCCGCTGAACTCCTCTCTGGTGACTCGCGCCGTTGCGGTCTTATCCTTTCCGATTCTCGCTCCGCCGCCTTGCCCCTCCTAAGCAGTGCTCCCTTTCCGCCGGGATCCCGGCCCTTTCGTATCAGGTTGCGCGCCGGAGATGGGCCCCTAGTCCGGCAACGGAACTAGACTTTCGCCTTGGTATCACCTTCAGGCGCAAAAGTAAGGCTGACGCCAAAGGCCAGTTGACCATTCCAAATCTCCCAACGTATAATATACAGGAAACTGTAGATTGGAAGGGGGACATGTGGGATGGTTCGCTTCGCCATCGGCGGCCAGGTCGAAAAAAAGAAAGTCGCCGATCTGGTCCGCCGGGTCGGTGGAGACGCGGTTCAGGTCACGGAAGCCAGCGACCTGGAGGCGGCCATGCAGGTGAAGGCCGGGAAGGCCGACTACTACCTGGGCGCCTGCCACACCGGTGGCGGTGGCCTCGCCATGGCCATCGCATTGCTCGGGAAGTCGCAGTGTCTGACGGTCTCCATGCCCGGCCGGCCACCCAACGAGGACGACATCCGCAACGCTGTCGCGGCCGGCGTGAAGGCGTTTGCCTTTACGGTCGATCACGCCGAAATGGCGGTGCCCATGATCGTCCGGGCGATCCTGGAAAGGAGTCAGGCGTGATGCCCCTGGTCACATATCCCCTCCCCGCCCTGTCGGTGGAGGAGGCAGCGGCCCTGCAGTGGCGGCTAGTCGACCTGATCCACACCCACTTTGACGGCCACGCGATCCTGCAGGCTGGCGACCTGGGCGTGGTGCCCGGCCTGGGAAGGCCACGCACGACGGCCCGGGTCGAGCAGGTGCTCGCCGACTTCTTCGGTGCGGAGGCAGCCGCCCTGGTGCGCGGGGCAGGCACGGGCGCGATCCGGGCAGCTCTACAGGCCATCCCGGGCGCGAGGCGGATCCTGGTGCACCGGGCGCCGATCTACTCGACCACCCGCAGCACGATCGAAGCCATGCAACTGGAGGTGCTCCAGGCCGACTTCCACGACCGGGAGGAGCTGGCTCGAAAGGCCCCGGCGGCCGACGTTGCCCTCGTCCAGCACGCGCGACAGCGACTCGATGACCGATACGACCTGGGCGAGGTCATCCAAACCTTACGGGAGGCAGCCCCCGGCCTACCGATCATCACAGACGACAACTATGCCGTCTGTAAGGTGCCCGCGATCGGCGTCCAACTTGGGGCGACGGCCTCGACCTTCTCGCTCTTTAAACTCCTGGGGCCGGAGGGCGTGGGGTGCGTCGTCGGCAAGGCAGATCTGGTGGAGCGCATCCACCACACCGCCTACTCCGGCGGAATGCAAGTCCAGGGCCCGGAGGCGATGGATGCGCTGCGGTCGCTGGTTTACGCCCCGGTAGCGCTCGCGCTACAGGCCCGGGTGGTCCAGGAGGTGGTGGATCGGCTCAACGCCGGGGAGGTTCCGGGCGTGGCCGCTGCTGCCGTGGCCAGCGCCCAATCCCGTGTCGCCCTGGTCCAGCTCCGCGAACCAATCGCCGACCGGGTTCTGGCTGTCGCCCCGCGGTTCGGCGCCGCCCCGTACCCGGTAGGCGCCGAGTCCCGCTACGAGGTTTCGGCCATGTTCTACCGCGCTTCCGGCACATTGCTCGCGGACCGGCCGGATCTGGCCCCGTACCTCCTGCGAATCAACCCCATGCGTGCGGGGGCTGACACGGTGCTTCGTGTGCTCCGGCTGTCTGTGGATGCTGCAGGAAAGCAATAAAGGAGAGATGTCGCGTGGAGATCCTCCAGTTTGTGGTCGCGGCTCTCATGGGCGGCCTCGCGGCCTATCTGGCGCAGCAAGGCATCGCCGTCTTTAACGACGGCCTGCGCCCCCTGATGCCCGAGTTCCTCGAAGGGCGCATGAACCGCCGTGAACTTGCGCTGACCTCGTTCGCCCTCTGCTTCGGCCTGGTCATCGGTTTTGGCATTCCGTTCTCGCTTACCAGCCAGATCATTCTGATCCACAGCGTGTTCCTGGCCACCGACATCATCGGCACCTCCTCCCCCAACAAGTGGCTGGCCGCCGGCCTGGGCGCCCTCTGGGGCGTGCTGCTGACCATCGGCCTGCAGGCCGTGGTCGACCTCTTTGCCCTGCTTCCCGTCAACTTCCTCGACGCGCTGGGACAGGTCAGCTCGCCGATCACGGCCGCCTTCGCCGTCTTCCCATCCCTGGCCGTCGCCCTGCATCACGGGTGGAAGAAGGGTGCGATCATCTTCGGCCTCCAGATGCTGGCCCGGCAGATCGTGGTGCAGATCAACCCCATCTCATTCGGCTCGTCCAAGATCAACCTGAACCCCGAAGGCACGGCCTTGGTAGTCGGCATGATTCTACTGCTATTGTTTGCCGCCCGTGAGAAGGCCGAAATCAGCGCCGAGGCCAGCCTGACGGCCGTCTTCTCCGACCGGGTGAAGCGGATTAAGTCGAACGTCGCCGTCCTCTCCATCATGGGGGCCCTCGTCGCTGCCGCCGCTAACCTGGGCGTGGTTGCTGGCGACCCCATCAGCCTGGGCCTCGCGGCGGAGGGGGCGATCACGGACGCCGGCATCGCCGCCCTGGCCCGCGGCATCGGCTTCATCCCGCTCGTAGCGACCACGGCGGTCGCCACCGGCGTCTACGGCCCCGTCGGCATGACCTTCGTCTTTGCCACCGGCTTCTTCTCGCCGCACTGGATCGTGGCCGCTATCCTCGGTGCCCTCATCATCTTCCTCGAGGTCATGCTGCTGGACGTGATCGCGCGGTTCCTCGACCGGTTCCCGGGCGTCCGGGCCGCAGGCGAGCACATCCGCACAGCCATGACCAAGGTGCTGGAGATCGCCTTGCTGGCGGGCAGCATGGTCGCCGGCAACGCAATGGCTCCGGGCCTGGGCTACTTCATCGTCGCGGCGGTCATCGTGCTGAACGAGGCGGCCGGCCTGCCGGTGAACCGCCTGGCCATCGGGCCCGTGGCCGCGATCCTCACCGGCATCCTGCTCAACCTCCTGAACGTCGTTACGCTCTTCACACCCTCCTGAGATCGGGTGCACGATTCACAGTGGAGTACCACGAGGGGGCGGGGCTCTTCCCCCGCCCCCTGCATCAGGAGGGAACGGCACATGAACGAGTGGCAGTCGGACCTCTACCGGAAGTACGGGCGGGTCGCGAAGCAGATCGCCGCTGACCTGCTGGCCTTGCGGCCCGGTGACCGCATCCCGCGTGTGCAGGACTACGCCAAGCGCTGCGAAACGGGAAACGGGACGGTGCAGAACGCCCTGCGGTCCCTCATCGAGGCTGGCGCGATGCAGGTGGAGGCGCGCGGCCACCGGGGTACGTACCTGGTCCAGGCCGACTACCGCAAGCTGAGGGAGATCGCGGGGTTGGCGTCGCTGCTGGCGCTTATGCCCCTCCCCTACACCCGCCGGTACGAAGGGCTGGCCTCCGGCCTCTACGAGACGGTCCGGCGCAGCGACATGCCGTTCAGCATCGGCTACATGCGCGGCGCCCGCAACCGCATCGCGGCCCTCCGACGGGGCCAGGCCGATTTCGCGGTGCTCTCCCGCCTGTCGGCCGAACTAGCGGTGAAGGAAGGGGGCGTCGTCATCGTGATGGGGCTGGGGCCCCAGACCTTCGTCTCCCAGCACGGCATTCTGCTGGCCCGCCCCGAATTCCGGGGGATCACCGACGGGATGCGGGTGGGGATCGATCCGCAGACCCTGGACCAAGCGTGGCTAACCACCGAGGAGTGCCGGGGCAAGCAGGTGAAACTGGTGGAAATCCCCTACTCCCACCTGCTGCAGTGGCTCCGTGAGGGACAAATCGACGCGGCCATCTGGAACCTGGATGAGCTGTCCTCGGGCACTATGGAGGTCTACTCCATGCCACTGCAGAGTCCCGCGGCTCGTCGGATCGCCGAGACATCCTCGGAAGCCGTCCTCGTCATCGACGCCAACCGCCCCGATCTGGAGCGGCTGCTACCGGAGATAATCGACCCCGCACTCGTCCGCAGCGTACAGAACGAGGTGCTGGAAGGCAAGCGAATTCCCTCATACTAGCCAGACGGCACAACAGGCAGGGGAGTGAGACCGTTGTCGCTGGAACTGCGGCTCCAACTGCTGCAGGAGAGCGGGCAGATCAGCCCGGAGGTCGCGGAACTGACCCGCTGGATCCTGAAGCGCGTCGAGGAACGCTACGGCATTGCCGTAACGGAGGAGAACGGTGCGATGTTCACTACGCACCTGGCGGTGGCCCTGCAGCGGCTGCGCTCGGGCGAGGCCATCGACCAGATGCTCGCAGAGGGGCTGGCCGAGGTGAAGGCCTACCCGGAGGAGTGGGCCTTTGTCAACGAGGTTGTTGCGGGAGAGGCCGGGCGGCGGCTGGGCGTTACGGTGCCGGAAGCCGAGATCGGCTTCCTCGCGGCACACCTGATCACTTTGGTCCGCCCGGATGGGCCGTGACCACCCGGTGGCGCAGGTCGCTGGCGGCTGCCCGGGCGCAGCTGGGCCGCTCCGTCGTCGCACTGGCGCCCGGGGCCGACGCGGCCGACCCAGGCGATGAGGTCCTCCGACTCGGCATCAAAGACACCGCGGCCATCGGGGAAGAGCTGCGCCGCCGGCTGGCCGCGGAGCCCGGTCTGGCGTGGCTCACGGTGGACAGGGCCGCGCCGGGCGGAAGGGCGATCGACACCGGATTGCTCAACCCGCTCACCGGGCGGCCGATGACCGGCTCGACCAGCGGCGGCCCGGTGAACATCCTGCTTGGCATCATCGACTTGTGCATCGGCACAGATGGCGGAGGCTCCGTGCTTGGCCCCGCCGCCGCTACCGGCCTGGCCGGAGTGATTGGCTCCGGTCTTGGCTTGACCTGTCCGGTGGAGCGTGTATCCACCGACGGCTTTGCGTTCCGGCCCGCCCTGGGGGTCATCGCCCGGGACTGGCCGACGGCCCGTGTCGGACTGACCGCCCTTCTACGGGCCACGGGTGTAGACCCGCCGCCCAGGACATCGCTCTCGGGTGTCCGGGTCGCGCTGCCCTGCCCGGGCTCCGTGACGCTGCCCGACGGAGCGGACATGGCGGCTGCCCTGGAACCCTACCTCCCGCCTCTGTGGGAGGCGGGGGCCAGACCCGTCTTCGTGGACATGACGGGGATCGCCGTCCGGGAGCGGTCCATAGCCCTGCTGCGGGAGATCTGGACTGTGGCGGACCTGGTTGTTACCCTGGAAGGGCCCGTAGACCTCTACGGCCTCGGCGATTCTGTGGTGGGCTCGTTGGGCCCACCCGGCGCCGACCTGCAGGCGCGAGGAGGAAAGTACCTGCTTCGGGCGCTGAACCTGGTGGGCTGCACGGGCATTACCCTGCCGGTTCCCCGTCTCTCCTCGGGCCTGATCCTGGCCGGACCGCCCGGCAGGCAAGGCGCCGCCTGCGCCCTGGCCGCGGCGGATCTGCTGGCGTCATCCCTGCGAATGCCACCGCTCTTCGGGCGTTACTTTTTTCAGCTTCCTTGATCAATCAGAAGCTCACACCCCAGGAGGATAGCCGCATGGCCCACATCATGACTGTCCTGGGCCCCCTGGACCCGAAGGAACTTGGCCCCACCCTGATGCACGAGCACCTCTTCATCGACCTCTCCGGGCGGAAGAAGGATCCGGACACCGTGCTGGACGACCTGGACCTCGCCTGCCAGGAAGTCGCCCACCTGCAGCGCGCCGGCGGACGGGCCCTGGTCGAGGTGACCTGCCACGGTATGGGGCGCCGGCCCGACCTGCTCCTGGAGGTCGCCCGCCGGACCGGACTGCAGATCGTCGCCGCCACCGGGTTCTACCAGCAGGCCTACCACCCGCCTTACGTGGCCGAGCGCTCGGCGGAGGAACTCGCCGAACAGCTGATTCGGGAGATCGAGGAAGGGATGGACGGCACGGGGGTTAAGCCGGGAATCCTGGCCGAGATCGGCACCTCGAGGGGTGAGATCCGCCCCGACGAGGAGAAGGTTTTCCGGGCCGTGGCACTGGCTCACAAGGCGACCGGCCTCCCCATTTCCACCCACTGCACCCTCGGGACGATGGGGCTGGCGCAGCTGGACCTGCTGGAGTCGCTGGGGGTCGACCCGGCCCGGGTCGTGATCGGCCACCAGGACCTGGTCGACGACCTGGAGACGCACGTCGCCCTGGCCCGGCGGGGAGCCACCGTGGCCTACGACACGGCAGGGAAGGAGTCTTATATGCCGGACGCCGTGCGAGTGAGGCTCATCACGGGCATGCTGGAGAGGGGCCTGGGCGATCGGGTGGTCCTCTCCATGGACGTGACCCGGCGCTCTCACCTGAAGGCCAACGGGGGCTATGGCTACAGCTACCTCTTTGAACGGCTGGTGCCCGCGCTGCGGGCAGCCGGGGTGAGCGAGGCAGAGCTGGAACAGATGCTGGTACTGAACCCGCGGCGCATCCTCACCGTCGCCTGAGGTTCGGTGCGAGAGGGGAGAAGTCGATGTTCCTGGAGGTGACCGTGCGCCGTAACCCGCGGCTGATCGAAGCGGCCTTACGGCTGCACGCTGAAGGACGGCTGCCGCCTAACACCTACGTGCTGGACATGGATGCCATTAGACACAACGCCCGTACGCTCGCCGCCGCGGCCCGGCGGGAGGGGATTCAGCTCTACTTCATGTCCAAGCAAGTCAACCGGAACCCGCAAGTGATCGCAGCAGTAGCCGAGGCCGGGATTCCCCGGGGCGTGGCGGTAGACATCGACGATGCTCGGGCGTTCCGCGAGGCGGGCGCCGCGCTGGGCCACGTGGGCCACCTGGTGCAGATCCCTCGGGCCTTCCTGCCGCAGGTGCTTTCCTGGAGGCCGGAAGTGATGACGGTATTCAGTGTTGCCCACGCCAAGGCAGTGAGCGACGCGGCCGTCCGGCTCGGGATCAAGCAGGATCTGCTGTTGCGGGTAGCTTCCGGCTATTTTCATCCCGGCCAGGAGGGTGGCTTCGACCTGGAAGAGCTACCTACTGTGGCCCGGGCGATTAGCGAGCTTCCAGGGGTCCGGGTGGTGGGTGTCACCGCCTTCCCGTGCCTCGTTGCGGAGGGCGGGCGCCCCACCCCCACCCCCAACCTCACCGCCGTGACCCGGGCAGCCAGGCTCCTACGGGAAGAGCTGGGGATCGAGGTCTCCCAGGTGAACGCCCCCTCCCTCACGTGCGTCGCCACGCTGCCGATGCTGCGGCAGGCGGGGGCAACCCACGGCGAACCGGGCCACGCCCTAACCGGCACGACTCCGCTCCACGCCACCTCCGACCAGCCGGAGCTGCCGGCGATGGTCTATCTCACCGAGGTTTCCCACACGTGGCGTGGGCGCGCCTACGTCTACGGCGGCGGCAGCTACCCGCGGGGCCACATGCGGAACGCGCTGGTGGGCACCGCCCTGCGCCGGGCCACCCTTCATCGCCCCGCCGCCGAAAACATCGATTACTATCTGACCCTCGACGACCCAAAGGCCCGGGAGGGTGAGCCGGTGATTGCTGCCTTCCGCACGCAAGCTTTCACCGCCCGGGCCAACCTGGCCCTGGTGGAGGGCATTCAGCAAGGGGCCCCAAGACTCGCTGGCCTGTATGACCGGGCGAACCGGCCCCTGGATCTCTCGATCTAGAATGAAACGGAGTGTCGGTATGGCAAAGCGGGCAATTGTTCTGGTCCTGGACGGCTTCGGTGTCGGGGCCATGGCAGACGTGGAGCAGGTGCAGCCCCGGGACGCAGGTGCCCATACCCTCGCCAGCCTGCTGCGAGCCCAGGGAACCCTGGAGATTCCGAACCTGGTGCGACTGGGGCTGGCCCATGTGGCTCCGGAGGCCGGCCTGGAGCCGGCAGGTCCACCCCTGGCAGCCTGGGGGCGCTGCAACCTGGCCCACTGGGGGGCCGACACTTTCGCTGGCCACAACGAAATTCAAGGGAATCGTCCCCGCAGACCTGTGATTTCCCTGTTTTCCGAGGTTGCCGAGAAAGTCCGCGCTCACCTGGAAAACGCCGGCCACCGGGTCGAGGTCGCCGTACCTGGAGGCTCAGCCCTCCTCGTCGACGGTCAGATCCTAGTGGGCGACAACCTGGAGACGGACCCCGGCCGCATATACAACGTGACAGGGCCGTTGGACGTTGTGCCCTACGAACAGATCCTGCAGGTGGGCCGGCTGGTCCGTGAGGTGGTCCAGGTGAGCCGGGTCATCGCCCTGGGCGGCGTCGGTATCACGGTGGACGACATCCTGGCGCACACGCGCATCACCCCGGCCGGACAAACCGGCGTGGTTACGCCGGAACTGCACATCTACAACGAGCACTACCGGGTGCGCCACCTGGGCTACGGCATCGACCCCGCCGTCCAGGCCCCCGAAAGGGTGGCGTCCACAGGGCTGCCGGTGGCGATGATTGGCAAGATGGCCGACGTGGTGGAGTGCCCCTCCGCCCGCTGGCGGGATCCGGTGGTCGACACCGACGCCGTGCTGGAGCAGGTCCTGGCGCAGCTGGCGGAGATGCCCGACGGTGGTTACATCGCCGCAACGGTTCAGGAGACCGACCTGATGGGCCACGAGCAGGATCCCGCGCGCTACGCCGCCGTGCTGGCCAGGGCCGACCGGGGCATCGGCCGCATCATGGAGCAGCTGCGGCACGGCGACTTGCTGATCATCCTCGCCGACCACGGCAACGACCCGCTAATCGGTCACTCGCTACACACCCGAGAGCAGGTGCCCCTCCTCGTGACGGGTCCCGGCGTCCGCCCCGTTCCTCTCGGGGTACGTCCGACACTCGCCGACGTGGCCGCGACGGTGTGCGACCACCTCGGTGCTCCTGCGCCGGAGTTCGGCACCAGCTTTCTGGACCTACTGATGAAGACCTGAGTTGTCCAGAGTCAGGCATGCGCCCCGCCGTCCGGAAGGACCGGCGGGGCGCCTGCGCGCATCGCCTACAGAAGCAGCAGGCCCATGGCGCAGAGCATGTACACCGATGCGAACTTGAACAGCCGGAGGTTCACCTGGACCGACGGGC
>QGVE01000173.1 GCA_003242675.1 Bacillota bacterium
GCGTAGAGGAACCCGATGCCCACCTCGTCGATGCAGCGGCCCACCTGCGCGGGCGTGAGGTCCAGGTGGATCCCCAGGGCTTCCAGCACGTCCGCCGAGCCGGTGAGCGAGGTCGCCGCCCGGTTGCCGTGCTTCGCCACCGCCACCCCCGCCCCCGCCACCACGAAGGCGGCGGTGGTGGAGATGTTGAACGTGTACGAGCCGTCGCCACCGGTGCCGCAGGTGTCGACGACCAGCGGCCGGTTGTGGTGGATCCGCGTCGCCCGGGCCCGCATCACCCGGGCCGCACCGGTGATCTCCTCCACCGTCTCGCCCTTGATCCGCAGGGCCATCAGGAAGGCCGCGACCTGGGCGGGCGTCGCCTCCCCCGTCATCATCAGGGTCATGGCCGCCTCCGCCTGGGCCTCGGTCAGGTCCTTTCCCTCCGCCACCTGCTGGAGCAGGGCCTTCATGTCCATCTCCATGGCTTCCGCCCTCCCCTCGCTCTCATGCCGCCGCCGGCTGCGCCAGCCGGAGGAAGTTCCGCAGAAGCTGCGGCCCGCACTCGGTCAGAATCGACTCCGGGTGGAACTGCACCCCGTAGACCGGGTGCACCCGGTGCTGCACCGCCATCACGACGCCGTCCTCGGCCTCGGCGGTCACCACCAGCTCGTCGGGCAGGCTCGCCCGGTCCGCCACCAGCGAGTGGTACCGCCCGGCGGTGAACGGGTTGGGCAGCCCGGCGAAGAGCCCCTCGCCCGAGTGGCGCACCCGGCTGGTCTTGCCGTGCATCACGGACGGCGCCCGCACCACCCGGCCGCCGTAGGCCTGGACGATCGCCTGGTGGCCCAGGCAGACCCCGAGGATGGGCGTGGTGGGCCCGAGCCGGCGGATGAGCTCCAGCGAGATGCCGGCTTCGTCCGGGGTGCAGGGTCCGGGGCTGATGACGATCGCCTCGGGCCGCGCGGCGGCGACCTGCTCGACGCTGACCTGGTCATTGCGGTACACCGCCAGGGTCGCCCCCAGCTCCCCCAGGCACTGGACCAGGTTGTAGGTGAACGAATCGTAGTTGTCGATCACGACGATCATCAGAGCCCCTCCTCTGCCAGTTCCAGCGCCCGGATCAGGGCCCGGGCCTTGTTGCGGGACTCAGCGTACTCGGCCACCGGGTCGGAATCGGCGACGATGCCTGCGCCAGCCTGAATGAAGACCCGGTCGCCCTTCATCACCAGCGTGCGAATGGCGATGCAGGTGTCCATCGCGCCGCCCCACGAGAAGTAGCCCACGGCCCCGCCGTAGATCCCCCGCCGCACGGGCTCCAGCTCGTCGATGATCTCCATCGCCCTCACCTTCGGCGCGCCGCTCAGGGTCCCGGCGGGGAAGCAGGCGGCCAGCACGTCGCAGGCGTCCTTGCCGGCGGCGACCTCGCCCCGGATGTCGCTGACGATGTGCATCACATGGGAGTACCGCTCCACCTGCATGAACTGATGCACCCGCACCGACCCGTAGCGGCAGACCCGCCCCAGGTCGTTTCGCCCCAGGTCCACGAGCATCACGTGCTCGGCCCGCTCCTTCTCGTCCGCCAGCAGCTCCGCCTCCAGCCGCCGGTCCTCCTCTTCGGTCGCCCCCCGGGGCCGGGTGCCCGCCAGGGGCCGGGTGATGGCCACGCCGTCCTCCACCCGCACCAAAAGCTCCGGCGAGGCGCCGATCACCTTCAGGTCGCCGTAGGAGAGGTAGAACATGTAGGGGCTCGGGTTCAGCATGCGGAGCGCCCGGTAGATGTCGAGGGGCCGGCTGCGCACCCGGGTCTCCCACCGCTGGGAGAGCACCACCTGGAAGACGTCGCCGGCGCGGATGTAGTCCTTGGCCCGCTCTACCGCCGCTGCGAAGTCCTCCCGGGCCTGGCAGGCCCGCACCTCCAGCGGCCGGGGCCGGCCCGGGCCGAGGCCCGCCGGCAGCGGAACCGGCCCCCGCAGCCGGTCCACCGCCCGATCCAGCAGGGCCTGTGCCCGCCGGTACGCCACCTCGGGCTCGCCGCCCGGCAGGGTGTGGGCGATGAGGAGAAGCCGGTGCTTCAGGTGGTCGAAGACCACGACCAGCTCCGGCGCCATGAAGAGCGCGTCGGGCAGGCCCAGGTCGTCCGGCGGCCCCTCCGGCAGGCGCTCGTACGCCCGCACCGCGTCGTACGCCAGGAACCCCACCATGCCGCCGGCGAACCGGGGCAGCCCCGGCGGCTGGTAGACGGCCAGGCGCTGCATCACCTGCCGCAGGTGGCCCAGCGGATCCCCCTCCATCCGCTCGCCCCGCTCTGCGGCGGTCTCGGCCCCCACCGAACGGGGCTCGGCGGCCTCCTCGCCCCGCAGGAGCCGGCTCACGCCCGACTTGTGCACGAGGGTGAGCATCGGCCGGCAGCCCAGGAAGGAGTAGCGGGCCACCTTCTCGCCGCCCTCCACCGACTCGAACAGGAAGGCCCCCGGCTCATCCAGGCAGAGCTTCATGAAGACGGAGATCGGCGTTTCCAGGTCGGCCAGGATCTCGCGAGAGACCGGGATCAGGTCGTACTCCCTGGCCAGGCTCTGGTAAGTCCCCAGACTGGGGTGGACCATCTCTGCGCTCACCCTCCCCCGTGTGGACAATGCAAAACGGCCTTCGTCCCGGTTCAGGGACGAAGGCCGGAAGTTCACAGCCTACGCGGTGCCACCCCAATTCGCCTGCCCAGCAGGCGCACTCTTTCCGCGGGTACCATCATACCCTCTACCCGGTAACGGCGGAAGCCACCGGCCCGCCTACTGATGCGCCGCCGGGCGCACGTTCGGCCGGCAAGCTCCTGGGACCATTCGCCAGACTCCTCCGTACCGGACCTCGCACCACCGCCGGCTCGCTGAGACGGATCGGTCTGGGTACTCTCCCCATTCATCGCTGCGAATGCGATCTGGTTTGACACAGACATTAGCACGGCTGGAGGCCGGCTGTCAACACCCGTTTTCCGAAATGACCGCCATCGGCCGCCGGGAGTGGGCGCCGCGCTCACGCCTCGTCCGGCTCCACCTGGATCCCCGGCGCCCGGCAGGTGCGCTCGTAGACCAGGATCGCAATCACAGGCACCACCAGGCCGCACGTCATCACGGAGATCTGCGTGTGGTACCCCAGGGTGTCGTAGAGCATCCCGCCCAGCAGGGGCCCCAGCATGCGCCCGACGGTCGCGCCGGCCAGGATCAGCCCCTGGAGCCTGCCCCGCATGGCGGGCGGCGAGAGGCGGGCGACGGACGCGGGGATCACGGGCCAGAGCAGCATCTCGCCGAAGGTGAGCAGCACCATGGAGACCACGAAGATGGCGTAGCGGTCGGAGGTCAGCAGGACGCCGAACGCCAGGGCGTAGAGCAGAGCGCCCAGCAGCATCTGGGCGACGGGCCGCCGCAGGCGCCGCACGACGGCCCCGACGAGCGGCTGGCCGGTGAAGATCAGGACCCCGTTGAGCGTCCAGAGCACCGAGAAGGACGAGATGTCGAAGCCCAGCGCCTGCGTGCGGACCGAGTTCCCCGTCTGCCACTGGGTGTAGACCAGCCAGAGGCAGACGTAGGCGACGAAGAGCGCCCCGACGGGGGCCCAGGGCACGCGCGGCTCGGCGCCCGGCTCCCCGGGGGTCCGGCCGTCCGCTTCCCCGGCCTCGCCGGCGGGCAGCCGCTCCTCCCGGATGAAGGTCGCGGCGAACGCGGCGTAGAGCAGGAACAGGACGGACGCCCCGCTGAAGGCGAGGGTAAACGAGCGGTCCGCCAGCACGCCGCCCAGCGCGGTGCCGGCCGCCACGCCGATGTTGGCGGCCACGTAGTTGAAGTTGAACGCCCTCCCCCCCTGGCCGGGCCAGACCCGGGCCAGCATGGCGTTCACCGACGCGAGCGGCATCGCCACCGCCATGCCGTACACCACCATGCAGGCCACGTACACGGGCCACGAGGACGTCCGCCCCAGAAGGGCCGTCACCGCAGCGGTGGTGAGCAGCCCGCCCAGCATGGGCAGGCGGGGCCCGATCCGGTCGTAGAGCCAGCCGCCCACCAGCTGGCCCAGCATGGCGCCGGCCGAGTGCATCAGCAGCACGGTGCCGGCGACGGTCATGGACCGGCCCAGATGGGTGTGAATGTAAATCGTCGTCAGGGGCCAGATGAAGGACGTCCCCGTCTGGTTGAGGAAGCTGCCGATGGCCAGGAACCAGAGCATGCGGGGATAGGCGTCGATGACTGCGTGCAGGCGCGCGATGACCTTCACAGAGGTCCCTCCAGGGGCGTGTGGCCTGTGGCCCATCCCCAGTCTAGCACCGGAGCGGGCAGCGGAGAAGCCGGCGCGCG
>QGVE01000044.1 GCA_003242675.1 Bacillota bacterium
CTCCGGGGGGTTGACGCGCAAAACCTGCGCCTGGCTGTGGCTCGGAGGTGCAGGTCTTGCGCGGCAGGAGTGGAGTTCCACGGCGTTGACGCGCAGAACCTGCGATCGGCTGTCAGCGGTTCAGCGTACGCACCTGCAGCCCTGCTGGGGTCAGGAGCAGCAAGTGCTCTCCCGATGCGGTCGCGTCAACGGGAATCTCGGAGAGCCGCTCGGCGTGGCGCTGATTGCCGCTGGGGTCGATGGCCCAGACCGCCGCGCCCTGATCCGCCGCGGCCACGACCACGACCAGCTCACCGGCAGCAGAACCCGATGCCCGCACGATGCTTCCTTCCGTCAGTTCCGCCACCCAGACCGGGATGCCGCCGTCAGTCAGCACCCGCGCGGCCTGCCGGGAGTTCCACGCCAGCACGCTCCCCCCGCCGGCCAGGGCGCTCACCCGCGCTGGGGCGAACGGGAACCGCCAGCGCTCACTGCCGGACCGGTCGTACACCGCGCTGCCCACCGCCAGCAGCTGTCCGTCGCCGAGGAAGCCGAACCCCGCCCCTTCGGGCGCCACCGGCCGGTCGAGCTGCAGGGCGCCGTCCGCAGCGTAGATCCGCAGCCTGGCGTCCGGGGGCGAGCCCGTGAGCAGGGCCAGGGCGCCGTCCGGCGCGAGGGCCAGGGCCTGCGGCTGAAGCCCGGGAAGGGTCCACACCCGCGCACCCCCATCGTAGACCTCCACGCCGTGGGCATCCGCCACGGCCGCGCGGTCGCCGCCCACCGCCACCAGCGCCGGAAACGCATCCAGCCGGACCGATCCGGCAGGCTTACCCTCCGCCGTAAGCCGGATCAGCGCGTCGGCGGCCACGACGGCAGACTCGCCGGCCGGCCCGACGGCCACCGCGACCGCCCCCGGCTCCACCGGGGACTCGGAGACCAGGTTGCCGAACTCGTCCACGACCTGCACCGACAGACGCTTGATCACGGCCACGTTCCCATTGGGCAGCGGGTGCAGGTCCAGCACATCGGGAACGGCCCCCATCGTCAGCGCGGCCCCATCCTCCTCCGCCGCGGCTTCGGCGGACTCACTGCCGCTCGTATCCTGTGCGCGCACGGTAAATACCGCTCCGCGCTCCTCGCTGACCGGTGCCGGAAGTTCGGCTACGCTGAGGGTCAGCCTCACGGGTGCGAGGGTCAAGGCCCGGGGCTCAAGCGCACGAGGCGGTTCAGACTTCGAGGTGACGCTGAGGTCAGCCTGCACGGGACTGCCGGCCCCGGACTCCGCCGGGACGGCCCTGATCCTCAGCCCGTCGCCACGATCCGCCTCTCCGGGCGCGGCTCCCGCGGCGCCGGGCGCACTCTCCTGCGCCGCCATGAGGGCCGCATCGGGTGCGGAACCGCTCTGAGGCGGATTCATGAAGACCCGCGGCCAGAGGTTGACGGCCAGCACGAAGGCGGCGGCCGCCGCAGCCACCCAGTAGGCGGGCCGGAAGCGCCTCGGGGGAGCGGAGACAGGGGTGGCCTCAGGACCTTCCTCCCGGGCGATGCGCTCCAGGACCGTCCGGTGCATCTCCGGGGTGAAGGTCCAGCCTGCAAGCGACCGGTCGAACTCTTCCTTGATCCACTGCCGCAGCTCCTTGTCGGCGTCGCTCACCGGGCCACACCCCCTTTCTCCAGCATCTGCTTCAGCATGCTCCGCGCGCGGAACAGGCGGGTCTTGACGGTGTTCTCGTTCTGACCGAGCACCTCGGCGATTTCCAACGTGGAGAGGTCGTGGTAGTAGTACAGTATGATCACTTCCCGGTAGGCGTCGGCGAGCTGCATCACGCAGTCCATCAGCCGCTCCCGCTGGTCGCTGAGGACGACCGCCTCCTCGGGGTCGTCCCGGGAGGTGTCGGGTTTCACGGGCGTGCCGGCCGACCGGGGATCGTCCGTCGGCAGCAGCCGCTTCCACCATGCGCTGCGGGCCTTGTCACGGCACAGGTTGACCGTGATGCGGTACAGCCAGGTGTAGACCGAGCTCTCGCCGCGGAAGGACTCCCAGTTCCGGTAGGCCTTGATGAAGACCTCCTGGGCCACGTCCTCGGCGAGGTGCCGGTCTTTCAGATATGAATAGGCCAGATGGAGAACCTTCGTGCCATACTCCCGCATCAGGTGGTCGATCGCGGCCGTTCGATCGGCGGGCAGGGCTGCCCTATCGGACTGCGACATCCGGGCGTCTCCCTTCGGGTGGATCGAATCCGTTGTTTGACGAAGGTTTACGCCGCGCAGTTGCCCCGCACCTGCCTCAGCCGCTCTTTCACCGAGACAGACGGGGGCAGCCAGCCGTCCCGTTTCATTCTTGCCCGCCGGCCCGGGCAGGAATCTTGCGGCAGCCCGGCAAACTGTTAACGAGATGAACTATTTTGCGAGGGGGAGTGCGCGTGACCACCCGCCGCAGGCTTCAGGCCGAAGATCTGCTCGCCATCAAGCTGGCCGGGGACTGCCAGATCTCCCCGGACGGCACGCGCGTCGCCTACGTGCTCCAGGAGATCGACAAGCAGAAGAACGAGTACACCTCTGCGATCTGGGTCGCGCGGGAAGGCGCGGCCCCCGTGCGCTTCACCGCCGGGCCCCGGGACACCCAGCCCCGCTGGTCGCCCGACGGCCGCCACCTGGTGTTCGTCTCCAACCGCAGCGGCTCGAACCAGCTCTGGCTGCTGTCCCTGGAGGGCGGCGAGGCCCGGCAGCTCACCCGGATCAAGGGCGGCGTCCAGGACCCCGTCTGGAGCCCGGACGGCCGCATGATCGCCTTCACGGCCAACCTGACCGAGGCCGGAATCCGGCCCGAGGACGAGCGCGACGAGGAGCAGGACCTGTATCGGAAGTACACCCGGGACGTCCGGATCATCACGCGGCTTTACTACAAGCTGGATGGCGTGGGCTTCTTCACCGACGAGCGCAAGCACGTCTGCGTGGTGGACACCGAGGGCGGCGAGCCCCGGCAGCTCACCTTCGGCGACTACAACCACGTGGACCTCAGCTGGACCCCTGACGGCCAGGGACTGCTCTTTGCCGCCAACCGGCGGGAAGACCGGGACTGGTACCCCGGCCACGTCGACCTGTGGTACCTGCCTCTGCCGGCTTCCGGGGAGCGGGGCGAACCGGTGCGGCTCACCCCGGGCGACGGCCGGTTTACCTGCAGCTCGCCCGCGCCCTCGCCCGACGGGCGGCTGGTCGCCTTCCTGGCCAGCGACCCCGCCGAGTCGGGCTACGGCCTCACCTGCCTCTACGTGCTGGACCGGTCCACCGGCGAGATCCGCCGGCTCGCGGCGGATCTCGACCGGCCCTTCGGCAACGAGGCCCTCTCAGACCTGGTCCCGCCCGCCGGGGCCCGGCTCCGGTGGTCGCCGGACGGCCGGTGGATCTACGGCCTCGTCTCCGACGGCGGCCAGGTGCACCTGGTGAAGGTCGACGCACAGACAGGCGAAGTGGTGCCGGTGACCGGCGGCGACCGGGTTACCTACGCGTTCTCGCTGAGCCGGGACGGACGCCGCGGGGCCCTGGCCTACGCCACGCCCCGCTCCCCCGGGGATGTCTACCTCGCCTGCCTGGACGAGCCGGAGCCGGCCCCGGCCGTGCCGGCGGCCGGGACGGTGCTGAGGGGCGGCGGCGTGCGCGAGGTGCGCCTCACGGCGCACAACGACGGGCTGCTGGGCGAGCTGGAGCTGACGGTTCCCGAGCGGTTCCAGGTGACGGCGGGCGAAGGCGAACCGGTGGTGGACGCCTGGATCCTGCCGCCCGCCGGCCGGGAGGAAGGCAAGAAGTACCCCGCCGTGCTGGAGATCCACGGCGGGCCCATGGCGATGTACGGCGCGAACTTCTTCTTCGAGTTCCACTGGCTGGCCGCGCAGGGGTACGCGGTCGTCTACTCCAATCCCCGGGGCTCGCAGGGGTATGGCCACGACTTCTGCCGCGTCATCCGCGCCGATTGGGGCAACCGCGACTACGCCGACGTCATGGCCGTCATCGAGGCCGCGGTGGAGCGCTTCCCCTACATCGACGGCGACCGGCTGGGCGTCGCCGGGGGATCGTACGGCGGCTTCATGGTCAACTGGATCGTCAGCCACACCGACCGCTTCCGGGCCGCGGTCACGATGCGGTCGGTCGTGAACCGCTGGTCGGCGATGGGCACCTCGGACCTCGGCTACGACCGGCTGCGCCAGTTCGGCGTGGAGAACTGGTGGGAGGTGGACAACCTGGGCCCCTTCCTCAAGCAGTCGCCGCTGGTGCACGCCTCGCGCATCAACACCCCGCTGCTCATCGAGCACCAGGAGAACGACATGCGCTGCCCCATCGACCAGGCGGAGCAGCTCTACGCGGCCCTGAAGTACCAGCGCAAGACGGTGAAGTTCGTCCGGTACCCGGGCGAGTCCCACGGCATGAGCCGCAGCGGCAAGCCCTGGCACCGGGTCCACCGGCTGAAGATGATCGCGGAGTGGTTCGCGGAATATCTGTAGGCGCGGAACACCCCCGGCCGGGGCCCACCGGCCGGGGGTGACTCGTTTCTCCGCCTTTACCCTGCGGGCTCGGGCCCGTCGACCTCCGGGATCATCGCCGTGCGCGCGCCGGGGCGCGGCGGCTCGGCCCCGCGCTTCACGTAGAACGTCGCCAGCCCCTTGGCCACCAGGGTTCCCTGGAGGTCCTCGATCTCCACCTCGCCCACGGCGGTGGTGCGGCCGACGTGCAGGGCCCGGGCGCGGGCGACCAGGTCGCCGCGGCCGGGGGCGATGAAGTTCATCTTGAGCTCGATCGTCATGATCACGTCGCCCGGCTGCAGCGCGCTGCGCAGGGCCGTGCCCAAAGCCGCGTCGGCCAGCGTGCAGAGCGCGCCGCCGTGCACGATGCCCATGTTGTTCAGCGTGTGCTCGCTGGCCGGCATGCGCACGGTGCTCCGGCCGTGGCCCGCCTCGAGGACCTGCGCGCCGATCACCTCACGGAACGGAATGCGGACCATCCCGCGGCCTCTCCCCTTCGGAATAACACTGGAACGTACAGGTTTCATGATACCGTCCCAGGCGCGCCGCTGACAATTGTGCGGTCTCGCGACAAAGCCAGGGCGAGGGCCCTGGCCTCAGCACAGCATGGAGTCCGGCCCGCCTCCGCTGCCGCCGGGGGCCCCGGCTTCAGCGCAGTATGGCATCCGGCCCGCCGCCGTTTTCGCCGGCCACCCGGACCACCACCCGGTACGGCACGCAGACGATCATGTCGCCCGGGGCGGAGATCCAGCCGGTCAGCACGCAGACCTTATCCGGGCAGTCCGCCTCGCGCACCCGCACCGCCCCGCCGGCCACCTCCACGACCATGTGCCCGCCGGCGACCTCGATGGGGTAGAGGCCGTTCCGGCCCAGGTCCAGGGTCAGCAGCGGCTCGCCCGCCACGGTCACCACGGCCTGCGCGGCCGCGGCGGGCGCGGAGGCCCGCCAGGCCCGTCCGAGGGCGAGGGCGGCGGCCAGGAGGGCCACGCCCCCGGCAAGGGCCAGGTCCGCGGGGCGTATGACCCTGTTCCGCGCGGACCCGGTGGCCGGTCGGACCCGGGAGGCGCCCGCCCCCTCCCCCGCGCCCGGCGCGCCGGCAGCCTCCAGCCGCCGCAGGAGCAGGGCCACGAGGCAGCCGGGGAGCAGGCCGACCGGGGGACCCAGGAGGAGCAGCAGCGGGAGCAGGAGCAGGACCCCGGGTGCGGCGGTGACAGCCGCGGCCGCCGCCAGCTGGCCCACGTGGTGGGCCACCGCCCCGGCGGCGCTCACGCCCGCCGGGCCGAAGCCCCGGGTGCGGGCGAGGGCGGCCATCGCCGCCCACGCGAGAAACCCGCCCGCGCCGCCCACGAAGAACGCCGGGCCCAGCAGCGTGCCGGCGAAGAGCTGCGCCAGGAGAAAGCGGGCGAGCCAGACCAGAAAACCCGCCGCCGGGCCGTCCAGGGCGAGGGCGGCGAGCGTGGCCGCGTTGGCCAGCCCCCAGCGCACCCCGGGAACCGGGGCCGGGGGCGGCAGCTGGCGCTCCAGGAGCGCCAGGGCGAGTCCGACGGCCGTAAGGAGCCCGAGCCGGGTCAGCTGCCGGGTGCGGAAGCGCCCCTGCGTCATCCTACCCCTCCCCCGGCGCCAGCTGGGCCCGCTCCGCCATCCCCGGGGTCATGCGCACCACGCCGTCCGCGCTCACCAGCAGCCCCTCCACGCCGTGCTCCACCAGGAAGCGGTACCCCTCCTCCATGCCCAGCACGAAGGCGGCGGTGGCGTAGGCGTCGGCCAGCTCGCCCCGCGGGGCGACGACGGTCACGCTGGCCATGCCCGCGGCCGGGAAGCCCGTCTGCGGATCGAGGATGTGATGGTAGCGCACCCCGTCCACTTCGAACTCGCGCTGGTAATCCCCCGCCGTGTCCGCGAAGCCGCCGTCCAGCGAGAGCGTGGCGATGTAGCGCTGGGGGTCCCGGGGGTGCTGGACGGCGATCCGCCAGGGGCCGCCGCCGGGCCGCTCGCCCAGCAGCGCGATGCTGCCCCCCAGCTGCACCAGGGCCGCCCGGGCGCCGGCCCGCTCGAGCTCATCCCGCACCAGGCGGGCGGCGTAGCCCTTGGCCACGGCGCCGAAATCCAGGCGCATCCCGGGCCGGGCGAGGAACAGCGTCCCCGCCGCCGGATCGACGTGCAGCCCCCGCCAGTCCACCAGGGCCCGGGCAGCCTCCAGTTCGGCCGCGTCCGGCACCCGGCCCCCCTCGCCGAACCCCCAGGCCGCGGAGAGCGGCCCGATGGTCGGATCGAAGGCGCCGCCCGACGCCTTAGCCACCTGCAGGGCGATCTGCGCCAGCTCCAGGGTCTCCGGGGCCACGGCCACCGGCTCCATCCCGGCGGCCGCGCTGACGCGGGCGACGTCGCTGTCCGCCCGGCCGGGGTGCCAGAGCGCCTCCAGCCGATCGAGCAGTTCCATGGCGGCGTCCGCCGCGGCATCCGCCTCCCGCCCGCGGGCGTAGACCACGACCCGCACCGCCGTGTCCATCCGGATGGCGGTGCGCTCCACCCGCACCGTGCGGCCGCTCTGCCAGAGCGCCGCGCCCAGGACCGCGACGAGAAGCACGGCCGCGGCCCACAGGGCCGGGCGGAGCCCGCCCCGCGGCCAGCCGCCGCCGGGCGCGCGCTCCTGCCGCCGGCTCTCCTCCGGCCCGCTCCCCGGAAACCGCACCACCGTCGCCCGGCTCCCCGGGGACCGGGCGGACGGCGACCGCCTGCCGGACACGGCTGACCCCTCCCCCGCAAGTTTTGCGATTCCGCCTACACGGCCTGCACGGCCGGGCTCGGCTGCGTGACGACGATGCACCGGGTGGGGCACTTCTCGGCGCAGAGCCCGCAGCCGTCGCACCCGCTGGGGTCGATGCAGGCGACGTTGTTCACCAGTGCAATGGTCTTCTGCGGGCACTGGCGCACGCACAGGCCGCAGGCGATGCAGCCGGCGCTGCAGACCTTGCGCACCTGCGGACCCCGGTCCAGGTTGCGGCAGGAGACCACCGTGGCCTGGGAGACCGGCACCAGGGCCAGGATCCCCTTCGGGCACTCCTGCGTGCAGAGGCCGCACCCGGTGCACTTTTCCCGGTCCACCACGGGCAGGCCCGCCGCCTCGTCCATGAAGAGGGCGTCGAACGGGCACGCCCGCACGCAGGTGCCCAGCCCCACGCAGCCGTAGGAACAGGCCTTCGGCCCGCCGCCCGGCATGATCGCCGCCGCGCGGCAGTCCGCGATGCCCTGGTACAGGTAGGATCGCCGGGCCTTGGCATCGCTACCCACGCAGTGGACGTGGGCGACCAGCCGCTCGCCCACCGCGGCCTCCACCCCCAGCACCGCCGCGACCGCGGCGGCCGTCGCAGGGCCGCCGGCGGCGCAGGCGTCGGGCCTCGCCTCCCCGCGCACCAGGGCGGCGGCCAGGCCGTCGCAGCCCGGGAAGCCGCAGGCGCCGCAGTTGGCGCCGGGCAGCACCTGCCGCACCGCTGCGACCCGCTCGTCGGGCGGGACCGCGATCTTCACGGCGACGAAGGCCAGGCCCGCGCCCAACACCAGCCCCGCGCCCCCGAGCACCAGCACAGCCGTCAACATGCTGCCAACACCTCGCTCAGAAGAGGATGCCGCGGAAAAGGCCCTGGAAGCCCATGAACGCGAGGGCCATCAGGCCGGCCGCGAGGAAGGCGATGGGCATGCCCCGCATCGCCGGCGGGATGTGCGCGCCCTCGATCCGCTCCCGCACGCCGGCAAAGAGCAGGGTCGACAGGGTCCAGCCGGCGCCCCCGGCGAAGCCGTTGATCACCGAAGGCACGAAGCCGTAGCCCTCGGTCATGTTCAGCAGGGCGACGCCCAGCACCGCGCAGTTGGTGGTGAGCAGCGGCAGGTAGATGCCCAGGGCGGCGTAGAGCGGCGGGCTCACCCGCTGGATCACCATCTCCACCGTCTGCACCAGCGCGGCGATCACCAGGATGAAGGCCACCGTCTGCAGGTAGCCCAGCCCGAGCGGTTCCAGCAGCAGGCGCTGCAGGGGCCAGGTGATGGCCGAGGCCAGCGTCATCACGAAGACGACCGCGGCGCCCATGCCGTAGACCGTCTCCAGCTTGTTGGAGACCCCGAAGAACGGGCAGAGCCCCAGGAAGCGGGAGAAGATGTAGTTGTTGATCAGGATGCCGCCGACGAGGATGGCCAGGATCTCCATTTAGACCGCCGCCTCCTTTCCGCCGGCCGCCGCGCCGCCCCCGGCGGCCGCGCCAGGCCCGGGTGCCGCCGGCGCCCGACGGGCCCGCGCGGCCTGCCGCTGCTGGAGCCAGGCCAGGCCCGCCATCAGGAACCCGATGACGAAGAACGCGCCGGCGGGCAGGAGCATGACCACGATCTCCAGCGGCAGGCCGGGGCCGAGCAGGGAGAGGCCGAAGAGCTTCAGGTTGCCGGTGCCGAGCAGCTCCCGCACGCCGCCGATGGCCATGAGCGAGACGGTGAAGCCCGCGCCCACGCCCACGGCGTCCGCCACCGAGAGCAGCGGGCCGTTCTTGGAGGCGAAGGCCTCCGCCCGGCCGAGGATGATGCAGTTCACGACGATGAGCGGGATGTAGATGCCGAGGATGGCGTGCATCTGCGGCAGGTAGGCCTTCATCGCCATGTCGACGATGGTGGTGAAGGCGGCGACGATCACGATGTAGACCGGGATGCGCACCCGGTCAGGGATCGCCTTCCGGAGCAGGCTGATGATCAGCTCCGAGCAGGCCAGCACGAAGATCACGGCCAGGCCCATCCAGAAGCCGTTCTCCATGGCGGTGGTGACGGCCAGCGACGGGCAGAGGCCGAGCAGCAGGCGAAACGGCGGGGCCTGGCGGAAGCCGTCGGTGAGCACGGTCCCCGGCGTCGGGGTCGAAGTGGGCTGCTTCACGGCCCTCACCTCCCGGTCAGAAGCTGGCGGGCGGCGTCCAGCGCGGCATTGACGCCGTCCAGCACCGCACGGGACGAGATGGTGGCGCCGGTCACGGCCTGGATCTCATTCCCGGCGGGGGGCTGGTTCTTCACGAGCGCGATGGGCGGGCGGAGCCCCAGGAACTGCTCCAGGAAGGCGGGCTCCGTCGCCTTGCTGCCGAGGCCGGGGGTCTCGCCGGCGGCGCTCAGCACCTTCAGCCGGTGCACCGTTCCGCCCGGCTCCACGCCCACCAGGAGCACGATCGGCCCGCCGTACCCGCCGGGGGCCGCCTGCACGACGACGCCCACCAGCTGCCCCGCTGCGTCCAGCCCGCGCCAGGCCGCCTGCACCGGCCCGCCCGCGCCGGCCAGCTCCCCGGCCGGCACCTCCGCGAAGGAGGCCGCCCCGGGAAGCACCTCGGCCAGGCCCTCCTGCAGGGCCTTCGCCTCCATGGCCGCGATGAGGGGCGCGGTGACCTCGTTCACGCCCGCCAGGGCCGCGCCCGCCAGGGTGGTGACCACCAGCAAGGTCAGGATCATCCGCATCGCCTCACGCACGGGGCTTCACCCCCCCGAAGGGCGCCGGGACGATGAACCGGTCAATCAAGGGCGTCGCGACGTTCATGAGCAGGATGGCGAAGAGCACGCCCTCCGGGTAGCCGCCGTAGAGCCGGATCAGGACCGTGATCAGGCCGCACCCGACGGCGAAGATCCAGCGGCCCTGCGGTGTGATGGGGATGGTCACATAGTCGGTGGCCATGAAGAAGGCGCCCAGGATCGCGCCGCCGGCCAGAACGTGGTAGAGCGGGTCGCCGGTGAAGAGGCCGCCCTGCCCGCCCAGGATCCAGGAGAGCACCGCCAGGGTGCCCAGGAAGCCGGCCGGGATGCGCCAGTCGATGACCCGCCGCGCCAGCAGATAGGCCGCACCGATCAGCAGGAGCAGGGCCGACGTCTCACCCAGCGAACCGCCGACGGTGCCCAGGAAGAGAGCACGGTATGAGGGCAGGGGGCCCGCCAGCACCTCCGGGTCGAAGGGGCGGGGCAGGACCGCCAGCGGCGTCGCGGTCGTGACCGCGTCGAAGGGGCTGGTCCAGGTGGTCATCGCGGCGGGGAAGGACGCCAGGAGGAAGGCACGGGCGGCCAGGGCGGGGTTGACGAAGTTGTGGCCGAGGCCGCCGAAGGCCGCTTTGACCACGGCGATGGCGAAGGCGGCGCCCAGGACCGGCAGCCAGAGGGGCGAGGCGGGCGGCAGGGTCAGGGCGAGCAGGAGCCCCGTCACCAGGGCCGAGCCGTCGCCCAAGGTCGAGGGCTTGCCCGCCAGCCGGCAGCACGCCCACTCGGTCAGGGCGGCGGTGCCCACGCTGAGGGCGATGGTTGCCGCGGCGCGCCAGCCGAAGAAGCAGACGGCGCCCAGGGCCGCCGGCGTCAGGGCAATCAGGACGTCCCGCATGATGTGTCGGGTGGAGACGCCGGCCCAGAGGTGCGGGCTCGACGCCACCATCAGCTCGCCGGTCTCGGTCTTGCTCATGCGCTCCCCCTCCCTCGGGCGGCCCGGCGGCCGAGTTCGTACTTGGCGAGTCGGATGGACTGGACCAGCGGGCGGCGGGCGGGGCAGACGTAGCTGCAGCAGCCGCACTCCATGCAGGCCCGCACGTGGTACCGCTCGGCCGTGTCCCAGTCGGAGGCCAGCGCCGCCTCGCAGAGCCGGGCGGGCACGAGGCCCATCGGGCAGGCCCCCACGCAGCGGCCGCAGCGGATGCACGGCCCCGCGGGGGTCTCGTCCAGGTCCTCGGGGCCCAGCAGGATGACCGAGCCCGTGGTCTTGATCACCGGGACATCGAGGTCGGGCTGTGCGATGCCCATCATCGGGCCGCCGGCGATCACCCGGGCCAGCGGGCCCGTCAGGCCGCCCGCGGCCTTCACCAGGTCCACGAAGGACGTCCCCAGCGGCACCAGCCAGTTGCCCGGGCAGGCCACGCGGCCGCTCACGGTGACAATGCGGTGGGTGAGCGGACGGCCCTCGGCGAGGGCCGTGGCCGCGGCGGCGGCGGTGGCGACGTTCTGCACCACCACGCCCACGTCCAGCGGGATGCCGCCGACCGGCACCGCCCGCCGGAGCAGGGCCCAGACCAGCATCTTCTCGGCGCCCTGCGGGTAGCGCACGGGCAGGACCTCGACCGAAAGGGCGGGGTCTCCCGACACCAGCTGCGACAGCCGCGCGGCGGCGTCGGGCTTGTTGGCCTCGATGCCGATGATGCCGCGCCGGGCCCCGGTCGCCCGCATGAACAGCCGGAGCCCCAGGACCACCTTCTCCGGGTGCTCGAGCATGAGCCGGTGGTCCGAGGTGATGGCCGGCTCGCACTCGGCGCCGTTCAGGATCACCACGTCGGGCTCGGCCCCGGGCCGCGGCGTCAGCTTGACGGCGGCCGGAAAGCCGGCGCCGCCCATGCCCACCAGCCCCGCCTGCCGCACCCGGTCGCGGATGTAGGCCGGGTCCAGCGACTCCGGGTCGAGGTCCCAGCCCAGCCCCTCGGGCAGCCCTTCCCAGGGCTGGTCCTCGGGGGCCGCCTCGATGATCACAGCCGGCTCCGTGCGGCCGCCGGGCGTGAGCCGGGGCTCCACGGCCACGACGGTGCCGCTCACGCTGGCGTGGACCGGCGCCGAGACCGGGGCCTCGGCGTCCCCGACGGGCTGGCCCAGGGCGACGGGATCGCCCTTCTTCACCAGCGGCTGGCAGGGCGCCCCGATATGCTGACGCAGGGGGATCACGACCCGCTCAGGGCGCGGCAGCGGCTGGGTTGCGCACGCCGCCGTCGTCTTGCGCTCAGCGGGATGGACGCCCCCGCGGAAGCGGGCCCACCAGTTCATCTGCTACGCCTCCCTCATGGAACTTCGCATCCGGGATTCACAGGCGCACCGCTCACCGGGCGCCACCACTCGGGCGCGCCGGTTGCGCTCCAGAAAGGCCACCGCCCCGTAGGCCAGCGCTGCACCGGCCAGGCCGGCGCCGAGGGCGGGCAGCGGGTCCCCGCCGAAGGCGGCGCTCCCCGAAAGCAGCCCCGCCAGGAAACCGGCGAGAGGGACCACGTAGGCCAGCGCCACCGCGCGCGCCGGCGAGGGGAGATCCGCCTCCACCACGACCGGCTGTCCGGGCTCCAGCGGGGCGGGCGACTCCACCCACAGGTACCGCCCTCCGCCGGGCGCGTGCGCCCCGCAGGGGTGCGCGCACGCGGGGCAGGGGCTGACGGCGATCTGGACCCGGGCCACCCCGTCCTTCCAGCTCAGGACCGTCCCGTGCAGTCTCATCGCGACACCCCTTCTCCACGTCTTACAGCACGGCAGCACCGGCACGCTCCGGGAAACTTTTTCACGCCCTAATTGTCCGCCTTCGAAACGATTGCGGTCAACGCGCCGTCTCCCCCATCCTGCGCGTGGTTAAAACGGCGGCGCGGATGGGCTTTCGGTACTATGGATCGAGTGCGGAGTAGACCCTAGGGGGCCCAATTCGCTGCACAAAAAAGACAAAGGAGCGATCCCCCAGTGGAGAACCGCTCCCTCCGGTTTACAGACTGAAAGTTTACATCGCGTTCAACCTTACGGCGAGTACTGCACACCCGGGCGCCGGCGGCCAGGCCGCGAGGGGCGCCGGAAAACGGTCTACCACGCCTGCGCCAAAATCTCCGCCACCTGCCGGTGCAGGGCGGCGCGATAGGCGAAGAGGCCCCGGCCCGTCGCTTGCATGGCCTCGGCAATCGGCCCGCAGAGCTCCTCCAGCGACCCCCACCGCACGTCCGCGATCTCCCGGGGGTCCTGGGTAGCAGGTTCCCCCTCCGCCTCCGCCCGCACCACGTGGGTGGTCCAGGGTTGCTCCTGCCCGTCGCACGTGAACGTGACGTGCACCCGCAGAAGGTAGCGGGTGACGCGCACGGAAAGCCCGGTCTCTTCCCGGCCCTCCCGGGCGGCGCCGGCGGAAAACTCCTCGCCGGGCCTCACTCCGCCCCCCGGGGTGCGCCAGACGCCGGGCGGGTAGTGGTGCTTGCGGATCAGGGCCAGCCGCCCGGACGGGTCGAAGATGAAGAGCGTCACGTCGTGCAGGCGCGTCTGGCCGCGGGTGGAGGCGACCACCATCGCCATCTCATCGGCCTGGATCGGCCACCGCCACGTGAGGACCACGGGCCGGCCCAGCTCGGCCTCCGCCCGCGCCAGCACCTCGCCGGTCATGTGGGCCACGGCTGGTCTCGCCACCTTCCGCCACGTTTATGGCCCGCACGCGCACGGGCGGACTTTACCATACGCATGCGGGCCCTTCGGCGGCCACGGGCCGCCATTACAGGGCTACAGCGGATGTATGGTTCAACCGTCCGGGCCCCGAGTCCTGCCGCCGCTAGAGGTCGGCAGGCCACGTGCCCGTTCGCAGCGCTTTGCCATACCGGTCGGGATCGGCCCAGAAGCCCCGCTCCCGGGCTGCGGCGACCGCCGCATCCACATCGTAGGCCACCCGCCGCAGCTCGAACCGGGACCGGGCGGTGTCCAGCACGGCGTAGGCGGCCCGGCCGTCGCCGTCCAGCGAGAAGCCGACGGCCCCGGGGTTGGCCAGCCACCGCCCCTCGAACCGGAACGCGTACGGCTGGTGCACGTGGCCGCAGATGATCCAGTCGGCCTGCTCCCCCCGGAGCAGCGGGCGGATCTCGTCGGCGGCCATGGTGGGCACGATGCCCGTCACGGCGTCCTGCGGCGAGGCGTGGACGAACAGGACCGTCTGGCCGTCGGCCTCCAGCCGGTGGGAGAAGGGCAGGCCGGCCAGGTAGTCCAGGTCGGCGTCCGTGAGCTGCGAAAGGGGCCAGGCGAGGCCCGGCGGCAGCGGATCCGGCAGGGAGAACCCCTCGGGCAGCGGCCGGCGGGGCGTCCGGCCCGCCGCCATCACCAGGGCCACGTCCGTGTTGCCGTGCAGGCAGGGGATGCCCAGCTCCCGGATCCTTCGGATGCACTCGGCCGGCTGCGGCCCCTTGAAGGCCAGGTCGCCCAGGCAGACCATCGCGTCCACGGACTCCGGGCCGATGTCGGCCAGCACCGCCTCGAGGGCCGCCAGGTTCCCGTGAATGTCGGAGAGGATAGCGATGCGCACCGCGAGCCACCTCGCTTTGAAACTTCGTCCCCATCTTACGACCCGCCTGGGGGCGCGGGCAAGCCCAAACGGGCCGGGGTCCGGGCGGGAAATCGGCCGGTTCAGGGCGAACAGAATGAGGGCAGAGATCCAATCGGGGAGGCTGACCGCTACGTCGAGGGAACAGATGGCCGCTTCGGCAGGTCCGGGCCGCGCGGCGGCAAGCGACAGCTACAAGTGGCTGGTCCTCATCGTCGCCGGCACCAGCACCTTCATGGGGGCGCTGGACGGCAGCATCATCAACATCACCCTCCCGCAGATTCAGGCCCAGTACCAGGCCACCATGGGCGACGTGAGCTGGGTCTCCACCGCCTACCTGGTGACCATCTCGTCCCTCCTGCTCTCCGTCGGCCGGCTGGGCGACATGTGGGGCTACAAGCGGGTCTTCGGCTCGGGGTTCATCGTGTTCGGCGTGGGTTCGCTGCTCTGCGGCCTCGCCCCCACGCTGCCGGCCTTGATTGGCGGCCGGCTGGTGCAGGGGGCCGGCGCGGCGATCATGATGGCGCTCTCGCCCGCCCTGGTCACCACCACCTTCCCCGGCCGGGAGCGGGGCCGGGCCCTGGGCCTGCAAGCGACGCTGACCTTCACCGGACTCACGCTGGGCCCCAGCCTGGGCGGGTTCATCTCAGCGCAGTGGGGCTGGCACTGGGTCTTCCTGATCAACCTGCCCGTCGCGGCGATCGGGGCGACGCTGGCCTTCACCCGGCTGCGGCCGACGGAGCGGCGGCCCGGCCAGCGCTTCGACCTGCCCGGCGCGCTGCTCTTCGCCTCGGGGCTGGCCTCGGCCCTGCTCGCGCTGAGCCAGGCCGAGACCTGGGGCTGGGCGGACGCCCGTACGCGGCTGCTGCTGGCCGGCGGCGCCCTGCTGCTCGTGCTCTTCATCGTCCAGGAGCGGCGCGCCGCCCAGCCGATGCTGCCGCTGTGGATGTTCCGGGTGCCGGCCTTCAGCAGCGGGATCGCCGCCTCTTTCCTGCAGTTCTCCGCCACCTTCGTGCTCACGTTCCTGCTGCCCTTCTACCTGCAGCAGTACCGCGGGCTCAGCCCGGGCGCCGCCGGCACGGTGATGACGGCACAGCCCATCGCCATGGTCTCGGTGGCGGGGCTGGCCGGCTGGCTCTCCGACCGGATCGGCACCCGCATCCCGGCCACGCTGGGCATGTCCGCCGTCGCCGTCGGGCTGTGGCTGGTGGCCAGTTCAGGCGCCGCGACGCCGGTGGCCCGGGTGGCCGCTTGCCTCGCCGTCATCGGCCTGGGGGCCGGCCTCTTCAACCCCCCCAACAACAGCTCGATCATGGGGGCGGCGCCGCGGGACCGGCAGGGGGTCGCCGCGGCGCTGCAGGCCGCGGCCCGCAACGTGGGCATGATGACCGGCATCACCATCGCCAGCACCCTCTTTGCCCACCTGAGCCAGCGCATGGACTTCCTCGCCGCCTTCCGCACCACACTGGCGGTCCCGGTGGGCCTGGCGGTGACCGGCGCCCTGCTCTCGCTGGTGCGGCCGACGGTGGCGAAGGATGCCGACAAATAGCCGGCGGTCTGGCGACCGCCGGCCGTTGACGCTTACTTAATGATGGTGACCTTTCATGTTCTGGCGCGCCCAGTCCAGGGCCAGGAGCAGGCCCAGGAGGAGCTGCGCACCCTTGCGCAGCCAGATCTCCTCGGGAAACAGCCCGGTCTGCACGAGCTGCAGCATCGCCCAGGAGAACGGGCTGAAGTAGAGCAGCGGGTCCGCCAACCGGATGGCGAGGTAGGAGATGCCCCACCACACCAGGGCGACGCTCAGGCCGGCCCGCAGGCTGATCCGCCGCGACAGCGACAGGACCACGCCCATGAGCAGTGCGGCGGGTCCCAGCGCCAGGAGCAGGTCCGGCGAAGGCGCCGGCACCGCCACGAGGAGGAGCAGCCACAGGACCACCCAGGCGAGCCGGTACACCCAGACGAAGTGGCCCGCACGGGAGCCGACCAGCACCACCTCGCCCATGCCGTGCTGGTCCAGGCTGAGGAGCACGACGGCGATGGCGGGCCCGACCAGCGGCAGCAGGAGCTCCAGCGCGGCGGCGTTTTCGGGGCTCGTCGCATCAAACCCGGCGAAGCGCAGGAGCAGCACCGCCAGGGGCACCAGCCAGGCGAGGCCGCGCCGGCCGTGGAAGAGCACGCGGGCCTCCCGCAGGAAGTTCAGGCTCATTTCTACCCTCATGGCCTCGCCCCCACCACCTGGAGCGCCGGGTCGCGCAGCAGGCGCAGGTAGGCGTCCTGCAGCCGCTGCGCCCCGGTCCTGGCCAGCAAGTCCGGGGCGGGACCGGCGAAGAGGATACGCCCCTCGTGCAGCACCACGGCCGTGTCGGCCAGTTGGGAGACCTCCGCCAGCAGGTGGGTGGAGATGAGCACCTGCGCACCCCGCTCGGCAAGGCCCCGCACCAGGGTCTGGAAGCGGTCCTGCTCCTCGGGGTCCAGGCCGGCCGTCGGCTCGTCCATCAGCAGGACCTGGGGGTCGCTCAGGAGGGCCTGCGCCAGGGCCAGGCGCCGGAGCGTGCCGCCGGAATAGGCCCCCGCCGCCTGGTCGGCCACCCGGCTCAGCCCCGTCTGCACCAGGCACCGGTCGATTCTCTCGGCCTCCACCACGTCCCGCAGGGCCCCGAGGTACTGGAGCACCTGCCGCCCGGTCAGGTCGCCCGGGGGCCGGAAGTGCTGGGGGACGTAGCCGATCCGGGTGCGGGCGTACGCCGGCTCGCGGACGATGTCCCGGCCGTGCAGCAGGATCTGCCCCCGGGTCGGCCGGAGCAGGGTCGCCAGCAGGCGCATCAGCGAGGTCTTGCCGGCGCCGTTGGGGCCCAGGAGGCCGATCACGCGGCCTTCCAGCTTCAGGTCGAGCCCGCTGAAAATTCGCTTGCGCCCCAGCGTGAGTGAAACGTCTCGGAGCTCATAGGTCAGCATCTACTCCGCCTCCCTCGGGTGCTGCAGTTCCGCCAGCCGTCCGGCGATGTAGCGCTCGTGGCCCTGCTCCTCGCCCGCCTCCCAGTGGCGCAGGACCAGGCAGGCGTCGAGGGCGCTGAACTGATGGGGCTGGTGAAACGCCGGGTTCCACCGGTGCAGCATGCTGAACAGCACTTCGTGCTGGCGCTCTTCTGCCGCCGCCACGGTCGGCCCGTCAAACTGGTACTGTTTTGCCGCCAAAGCGGGAGCTGAGACGACGCCGTCACCGGGCAGGGCAGAAAGATCGCGGGGCGAAAGATCGATGGGCCGGAACCGATCCCCCCAGGCAAGGCGCCCGAGTTCGTCGTCAGGGATGTCCCACGCCAGTGCCCCCTCGCAGGCGCCCGCGGAGGAGGTCGTCCCGGTGGCCATGTAGTGCTCCAGGAAGGCCAGCAGCGGCCGGATCTCCCTTTCCTGCCCGCCGGAGAGGAGCCAGAGCGCCAGGTAGATCCGCGCCGGCCGGTTGACCGGCAGGGGCTCGGTGAGCTTCACAGCAATCGACAGCCGGTCCGCGACGCGGAACTGGCGCAGCAGGTCCTCGTCGACGATCAGGTTGGACCCGTCAACGAAAGTTTCGACCGGGTACGAAAGGAGGTTGAAGTCGGGAAGCACCCAAACATCTGCGATGCCCGTTTCCCAGGGGGCCTGCTCAATCCACGACCGGACGGTGCGGTAGACGGGCAGGAGTTCGTCCGGCACCGGCTTCCCGGCCGGCCGGTACAGGACCCCGGTCCCGGTCGCCAGCGCTTCCATGCCTGCTTTCGCCGGGACCGGGTCGGACGCGGACCTGTGGGTGACCGGATAGCGCGTTTGGATCGCACCTGTGAATGCCACTTCTGCGGGTACGGGATCGGCAACGGCCAGGTAGAGCGGCAGGCCCCCCCAGCAGAGCAGGGTGAAGGCGGCCGTGCCGGCGCGAAACGTGCAGCGATGCACTCGCTGCACCGATGCGGCCAAGCCGAGGAGCCCCAGGAAGCCCAGGAGGAAAGCACCCACCCAGCCTGCGGCGCTCACGAAGCCGACCCCCCAGGGATTCATCGGACTCACAATGGCCGCGTCGGTCAGCACCAGGAACCGGGCCATTTCCGAGACCTTTTCGGGGAGCCGGGGGGCGAACGCCACAATCCAGGTGAGCAGGGGGAGGGCGAAGGCGCCCCACGGGCTCCGGGTCGCCGCGATCCCCACGGTGGCCAGCCCGGTCCAGACCAGCATGGTGGCGGCACTTCGGGCCAGGTAGGCCACCGCATAGGGCCAGCCGGACCAGGTGAAGGGCTGCCCGATCTGATGGACCAGGCCCACCCCGCACACACCGAGGCCGATCGCCAGCACCGCTGCCAGGGCGCCGCCCAGCGCCCGCGCCGCCAGGGGGCCCAACTCGTGGTCGGTGCGCAGTTCGACGACCTCATCCAGCGCCTGATCCAGACGAGCCAAACGCCAGAGCATCAGCGACGCGACGAGCGGCCCCAGCAGGGTGCTGAGGCCGTAGACGTGCCGGCCGAACTCCCCGACCGACAACCACCCGGCCGAGGAGCCCGGGTTCAGGTCGAGTCCGACGGCAGCAAAGGCGAGGAACGCACTCATGAGGAAGTCGGGGCTCCGCAGGGAATGGGCGGTGTAGCCTTGCAACAGGCGGGTGAAAGTGCGAACGGACATCATGGGTTGCAGAGCACTCCCCTTCTCAGGCACATGAAATCCCTTCCTCATGGGAAGGGGGACACGAGAGCCAACATCGGCGACCCCT
>QGVE01000174.1 GCA_003242675.1 Bacillota bacterium
GACAAGCTCCTCGGCCTGGAGCTGGGGGCCGATGATTACCTCACCAAGCCCTTCAGCATGCGTGAGCTCGCGGCCCGCATCCGCGCCGTCCTGCGGCGGACCCGCTCGGGGCCGGCAGAGCCTGAGGTCATTCAGTGGGGCGATCTCCTGATCGACCTCGCGGCGCACTCGGTTTACAAGAACGGCGAGGAGCTCCCCCTGACGCCCACCGAGTTCAAGCTCCTGGCGGTGCTCGCCCGCAGCCCCAACCGGGTGTATTCCCGGCTCCAGCTCATGGAGTCTGCCATCGGGGACTACTACGAAGGCTACGAGCGCACGGTCGACAGCCACATCAGCCACCTTCGCCGCAAGCTGGGGGATGGCGGACTGATCCAGACGGTGAAGGGCGTGGGCTGCAAGCTGGTCCCGCCGAAGGGGTGAGTCGCGGGTGTCGCTGCGCGCCAAGCTGATCTGGGCCTTTGTCCTGGTGGCCGCGGGGGCCCTGCTGCTCGCCTTCGCGACGTCCAACCTCGGCCTCCACGCGTCCATGTGGGCGATGCACTACCGCATGCACGGGGCCCCCATGGCGTGGGATGTGCCTTGGT
Source organism: Bacillota bacterium (assembly GCA_003242675.1). The sequence continues at coordinate 585 of QGVE01000174.1, forward strand.
TCCTGAGGGCGGCGCTGACCTGGAGTATCTGGGGGAGCCTGGCGGCCCTGGGCATCGCCGCCGTGGTAGGGGTGATGACGGCCAACCGGATCACCCGCCCCCTGCGGAATCTGCGGGACGCGGCGGCGCAGCTGGATCTGCGGGATCTCTCCCGCCGGGTGCCGGTGGTCGGGCAGGACGAGATCGCCGAGCTGGCCGCCGCTTTCAACCGGATGTGCGACCGGCTTGAGGCCGACGAGCGGTCGCGGCGCCAGCTCCTGGCCGACATCGCACACGAACTGCGCCACCCGCTGGCGGTGATGCAGGGCCACGTGGACCTGCTGCAGGACGGCAGGGTGGAGCTCACCCCGGAGGCCCTGCTGCCGATTCAGGACGAGATCATCCGGCTCAACCGACTGGTGGGCGACCTGCGCGATCTCAGCCTCGCCGAGGTCGGGCGGCTGTCGCTGCACCTGACCACCGTCTCGCCGGAAGCGGTTCTCCGCAGCCTGATGGCGGACCTGGGACCGGTGGCGGCGGCCAAGGGCGTGAACCTGGAGTGGGCGGTGTCGCCCGGGCTGCCCCACTTGGTGGCCGATCCCGACCGGCTGCGACAGATCCTGATCAACTTGTTGACCAACGCCCTGCGCTACACGCCCCCGGGAGGGCGGGTTCTTGTGGAAGCGGAGGCCCGGGCGGGCGAGTTTCGGGTGAGCGTGATCGATTCCGGCCCCGGCATCGACCCGGCGGATCTGCCCCACGTGTTCGATCCGTTCTATCGCGCAGACGAGGCCCGCACCCGCGAGACGGGAGGCAGCGGGCTGGGGCTCGCCATCGTCCGCAGCCTCGTCGAACTGCACGGTGGAAGGGTGACGGCGGAGAGTGAGCCGGGGAAGGGAAGCCGCTTCACGGTGATCCTGCCGATGCGGGCGTAGGGGAACTGGAGTTGCCCCGCTTTCGTGGACACGATTATGGTTGCGATGTCACGCGGTTTCGCTTGCTCTCGCATCTTCTTTCCAGGAGCGGATACCGCTCCTGGATGAGCGGGGAGAACTCCATGGTCGAATGCCGGACCAGGGCCCCGATCCGGAGGTACCCGTCCTCTTCCTTCAGGTAGTCCAGCTCGGCGATCTTCCCGATGTCCACCAGGACCCTGGGCTGCGCCATGCGGAAGCGCATCATGGGAATCAGGCTCTGTCCCCCGGCGATGACCTTGGCATCGTAGCCATACTGCCGGAGCAGGTCCACCGCCTCGGAGACGGTCCGGGGTGCCACGTAATCGAACGCTGCTGGAATCATCCTGACGCCCCTCCCTTTCTGGACTGAGTCGCCGGGCCAGCCGGCTGTGGGGACCGCAGTTCGGTTGCCGACTCTAGGTACAGGCTCCTACTACGGATCTAGCAGTCGTCAGAATGATAGCGGATGCAACAAACATCTTTCGGTTGTTTTTTCGCCACCGAACGGTGGTGCGAATGGGTGACGGTCGGTGCCGGAGCAAAGCCGAACGCCGCCGACCACACAGGCGCCATGTTCCCGGCCACGGGGCATGGCGCGCACTGCCTTGGGGATTGACATGGACAACTTCATAACAATATGCTTATATCCTAGGGAGGGCGTTCGATGGAGCAGCACGTCATGCTGATGAAGGCGCTGGCCGATGCGACACGCCTGAAGCTCCTGAAGCTGATCTGGGACCAGGAGCGGTGCGTGTGTGAGCTACAGCCGATTCTCGGCATCAGCCAGCCCGCGGTCTCGCAGCACATCGCCAAGCTGAAGGCGGCCGGGCTGGTCCGGGAACGCCGGGCGGGAATGTGGGTGTACTACCAGGCCAACCGCGCTCGCCTCCTGGAGGGGTTGGAGGCGTTCAAGGCGTTCCTGGATGCGGACCTTTCGACCATTCCGGAGCTGGCCGGGACCCGGTTCGAAGGGTGCTGCTGAAGGCCGGCAAGGGGGAAGCGGGAGGCCCGACCTATACCAAACCGAGGAGGGACCGTCGATGTCGGCACCATGCCCGCGCCTGTCTGTCCTGGATCGCTTCCTGACCCTCTGGATCTTCCTGGCCATGGCGTTTGGGGTGGGACTTGGCTACTTCGTGCCCGGCGTGGAGGAGTTCATCAACCGCTTCCAGGCAGGCACCACCAACATCCCGCTGGCCGTCGGGCTGATCCTCATGATGTACCCGCCGCTGGCGAAGGTGCGCTACGAGGAACTCCCGGACGTGTTCCGCGACTGGAAGGTGCTGGGCCTTTCCCTCTTCCAGAACTGGGTCGTGGGCCCGATCCTGATGTTCCTGCTGGCCATCCTCTTCCTCCACAACTACCCGGAGTATATGGCTGGCGTGATCATGATCGGCCTGGCACGCTGCATCGCCATGGTCATCGTTTGGAACGACCTGGCCAGGGGCGACGCGCAGTACGCCGCTGGTCTGGTGGCCTTCAACAGCATCTTCCAGGTCCTGTTCTACAGCGTGTACGCCTGGATTTTCATCACCGTTCTCCCGCCGCTCTTCGGGCTGGCAGGTTCGACGGTGAACGTCTCCATCGGTCAGATTGCGGAGAGTGTCGCCATCTATCTGGGCATTCCCTTCGCGGCCGGCGTGCTCACCCGGTTCGGGCTCGTGCGGGCCAGGGGCAGGCAGTGGTATGAGAAGCAGTTCATCCCCCGGATCAGCCCCATCACGCTGGTCGCCCTGTTGTTCACCATCGTGGTGATGTTCAGCCAGAAGGGTCAGCTGATCGTGCAGATCCCCCTGGACGTCGTCCGCATTGCCATTCCGCTGATCATCTACTTTGTGGTGATGTTCCTGGTCAGCTTCTGGCTCAGTCACAAGCTGGGTACGAACTATGCGCAGGCCACGACGCTGTCCTTTACGGCGGCGAGCAACAACTTCGAGCTGGCCATCGCCGTGGCCGTCGCAGTGTTTGGCATCAACTCGGGCGCGGCCTTCGCCGCTGTGGTGGGGCCGCTGATCGAGGTGCCGGTGATGATCGGCCTGGTGAACGTCGCGTTCGCCCTCAAGCGCCGGTACTGGCCCAAGGCAGTCGCATAAGCCTGGAGGTTCGGTCCATGACAAAGGAGGGGCATGGTGGAGATGGACGCACATTCGCTGCGTGAAGCGGTTCGGAAGCGCTATGCCGAGACGGCGCGCAGCACCGCCGGCGGCGCGACGGGGGGATGCTGCGGCACCCAGCCGCGGGAAGATGAGCTCCCGGTGGTCGGCGGCTGCTGCTGCGGAACGGCCGTCGACGTGAGAGGTCTGGGGAAGATTCTGGGATACTCCGATGAAGAGCTCTCCGCGGCGCCGGAGGGCGCCAACCTCGGCCTGGGCTGCGGCAATCCGCAGGCGATCGCCAACCTGAAGCCGGGCGAGACGGTCCTGGACCTGGGGTGCGGGGCCGGGTTCGACTGCTTCCTGGCCGCGCGCCAGGTCGGGGAGAGCGGCAGGGTGATTGGGGTGGACATGACGCCCGAGATGCTCAGCCGTGCCCGCGAGAACGCCCGCAAGGGCGGCTACACGAACGTGGAGTTCCGGCTCGGCGAGATCGAGCACCTGCCCGTGGCCGACGAGAGCGTGGACGTGATCATCTCCAACTGCGTGATCAACCTCTCGCCCGAAAAGGAGCAGGTGTTCCGGGAGGCCTTCCGGGTTCTGCGCCCGGGCGGGCGGCTTGCGGTGGCGGACATGGTGAGCCTCGCGCCGCTTCCGC
>QGVE01000175.1 GCA_003242675.1 Bacillota bacterium
TTGTCTATGTTCTTGTCTCCATATTGTTTATTGTTGTTTTAAAATCTTCGTGCTCCCCCTAACCCTTCCCCTCTTTATTCCTCCGCAGCTTCAAATGTTTGGCTGCGGAGGGTACTGGGGGCGGCCCGGGAGGGGAGCGTGGTCTGGCGGGAGCGGCTGGACGCCGCGGGCCTCGGGCCCGACGCGGCCGCCGGCGCCGGGTTGATCGGGGGCGACCGGTGGCAGGCCCTGCCCGTGCTCCGGAAGGAGTCGCTGGGGGGCGTGCAGGCGGAAGCCCCGCCCTTCGGCGGGCTCCTGGGCGTGCCCGTGGAGCGGCTCGCCCGCATTTTCGTGAGCCCCGGCGACGTGTACGACCCCCAGGGCACGGCGCCGGACTACTGGCGGTTCAGCCGGGCGCTCGCGGCGGCCGGGTTCCGGCAGGGCGACCGGGTGCTCAACTGCTTCAGCTACCACCTAACCCCCGCGGGTTTCATGTTCGACGCGGCCGCCCGCACCCTGGGGTGCGTGGTGGTGCCCGCCGGTGTGGGGCAGCAGGAGCTGCAGATCCGCGTGGCGAGGGCGGTGGGGGCCGTCGGCTACACCGGCCTGCCGTCGTACCTGCTGGCCCTGCTCGAGCTGGCGGCGGCCGCTGAGGCGCCCCTGCCCCTCCGCAGGGCGGTGGTGACCGGCGAGCCTCTGCCCCCGACGCTGCGGGAGCGGATCACCGGCCACGGTGTGGCCGTCTATCAGGCCTACGGCACGGCCGACGTGGGGCTGATCGGCTACGAGTGCGGGCACGGCGCCGGGCTGCACCTGGACGACGGGGTCATCGTGGAGATCTGCGACCCCGACGGCCGGCCGGTGCCCATGGGCGAGGTGGGGGAGGTGGTGGTGACCCTCCTCGAGGAGACCTACCCGCTCCTGCGGTTCGGCACGGGTGACCTGAGCGCCATGGTGGCGGAGCCCTGCGCGTGCGAGCGCCCGTCGCTGCGGCTGAAGGGCTGGCTGGGACGGGTAAGCGAGGTCACCAAGGTGCGGGGAATCTTCCTCTATCCCCGGCAGCTGGAGGCGGCGATGGCGGGGCTGGCCGGCGGCGTGGAGCGCTGGCGTGCGGTGGTGGAGCGGGGTGCGGACCACCGGGACGTGCTCCGCATCGAGTTTGCCGGGCCGGCAGACCCCCGGGCCGTGCGGGACGCCGTACAGGCCGCGGTCCGGCTGAACCCGGAGGTGGTGGTCGTGCCCGCCGAATCCCTGCCCGCGGAGGGCCCGCTTTTCCAGGACAGGCGCAGTTGGGACTGAACGTGCGACGCCCCCGGGGCCGGCCCGGGGGCGGTTCCGTGGGGCGCGCAGAGGCCGCAGGGCCGGGACCAAGCACCGGCGGTCCCCGTTTCGTTCCAACCCGCCCCGCTTCAGGTGCAGGAACTTGCAGGTAAAGCCCGAATCCATTTGGAATTGCAACTGCACAAGGGGGAGCAGAGATGGAGAAACAGACGATGCGGATCGCGATCATGGGGCTGGGCACCGTGGGGAAAGGGGTGGTGCAGCTGCTCAGGGAGAGCCGGGAGATGCTGCACCTGAAGACCGGCCTCAACCTCGAGCTGGCGAAGGTGCTGGTGCGCGACCTGTCCAAGCCGCGCCCCGGGTTTGAGGACCTTCCGCTCACCGACAACGTGAACGAGATCCTGGACGACCCCTCCATCCGGATCGTGGTGGAGCTGATGGGCGGCATCGAGCCGGCCCGGACCTACCTGGTCGAGGCGCTGAAGCGGGGCAAGACCATCGTGACCGCCAACAAGGACGTGATGGCGGACTACGACAAGGACCTGTACGACGCCGGCGAGATCGGCGACGCCGAGATCTACTTCGAGGCGTCGGTGGGCGGGGGCATCCCCATCATCCGGCCGCTGAAGGAGGCGCTGGCGGCCAACACGATGCGGCTGGTGATGGGCATCGTCAACGGGACGACCAACTACATCCTCACCCAGATGAGCCAGTACGGAAAGAGCTACGAGGAGGCGCTGCGGGAGGCGCAGGCGCTGGGATATGCCGAGCCCGACCCGACCAACGACGTGCAGGGGTACGACGCCGCCCGCAAGCTGGCCATCCTCTGCACCATCTGCTTCCTCTCCCGGGTGAAGCCGGGGATGGTCTACACCGAGGGCATCACGCGGGTCACGCCGCGGGACATCGAGTACGGGCGCCGGTTCGGCTGGGTGCTGAAGCTCCTGGCCATCGGCAAGGAGGTCGACGGCGAGATCGAGGCGCGGGTGCACCCCGCGTTCATCCCGCACACCCATCCCCTGGCCAGCGTTTCCGGCGCGTTCAACGCCATCTACACCGTGGGCGATCCGGTCGGCGAGACCATGTTCTACGGGCGGGGCGCCGGCGCCGGCCCGACCGCCTCGGCCGTCGTTTCGGACCTGATCGCCGCGGCGCTCTCCAAGCGGACGCCGGGGCGGCGGGCGGGCGACGCCCACACCGTCTTCTTCGAGAAGCGGGTCCTGCCCATCGAGGAGACCCACAGCCGGTACTACCTGCGGCTGCACGCGGTGGATTCGCCCGGCAGCCTCGCCCGGATCGCGGAGCGGTTCGGCGCGCACCGGGTCTCGCTGGCCGAGGTCGTGCAGGTGTCCGGCGGACCCGACCAGCCGAACGGCGGCGCCGGCGCCGAACTGGTCCTGGTGACCCACACGGTGCGGGACGCCAACCTGCAGGCGGTGGTCCGGGACCTGAAGGCGATGCGGGACACGGTGCTCAGCGTGGACAACGTCATCCGGGTGGAGGGGTAGCCGTTGGCCCAGGCGCTGATCCACGGACTGCTGCTCGCCTTCGGCCTGATCCTCCCGCTGGGCGCGCAGAACACGTTTGTGCTCACGCAGGGCGCCCTGCACAGGCGTTGGGTGGGCGCCCTCCCGGCTGTGGTGACGGCCGCCCTCTGCGATACGCTGCTGATCACGCTGGCCGTCTCGGGACTCTCGCTGGTGCTGCTCACGGTCCCCTGGATCCAGACGGCTCTGCAGTGGGCTGGCGTGCTCTTCCTGGTCTACATGGGATGGTCCACGTGGCGCTCCTCCCCTGACGCGGAAGTCGCCGTTCGGGCGCGGCCCGCCGGGGGCGCGGGCGGGGCGGTGGACGAAGCGTGGCCCGTTTGGCTCTCCCTCGCCGGCCACCTGATGGGCCTCATGGCGGCCGGTGTCAACTTGCAGCGCTGGCTGATTCGGGTCTCCGCGCTCATCATGTGGGGCGTGGCCCTGCAACTTCTGCTCACGCTGCTCTCAGCGTAAGCGACGGGAGGGGACTTTATGTCGACTGTGCTGCTTAGCCGGACCCGCCGGCGCCCCCGGAGCTGGCCGCGCACGCTGCTGTTGGCCGCCGTGGGCCTCGCGGTGGTGAGCGCCCTCCGGGCCTTCAGGATCCAACCCTTGCCCGACCGTCCCTTCACGGCCCCCCGGCCGGTGGTGCTCGCGCACCAGGGGGCTTCGGGCTATGCCCCGTCCAACACCATGGCGGCCTTCCGGCTCGCCTTGGAGCAGGGGGCAGACATCCTGGAGCTGGACGTGCACATGACCCGGGACGGCGTGGTGGTCGTCAGCCACGACGAGACGATCGACCGCATGAGCAACGGCTCGGGGCTGATCAGGGAGATGACCCTGGCCGAGCTGCGCCAGTACGACTTCGGCTATGACTTCACCCCCGACGGCGGCCTCACCTATCCCTACCGGGGCAAGGGCGTGACGATCCCCACACTGGAGGAGGTCCTGCAGGCCTTCCCGGACGTTCCCCTCAACATCGAGATCAAGCAGGTCGACCCGCCGATGGAGGCGCAGGTCTGGGAGCTGATCCAGCGGTACGGGGCCGAGGATCGGGTGCTGATCGCGTCGTTCCACGGCACCGTGGCGAAGCGCTGGCGGGAGCTGGCCGGCGACCGCGTGGCGACTTCTGCCCCGGTGGAGCACATGTACGCCGTGGCAGCGCACTACGTCCCGCATCTGGACCGGCTCTACGAGCCCGTCTACGATGCCTTCCAGGTGCCGGTGGCCGAGAAGGCCGGACCGCTCACCGTCCGCTTTGACACCGAGCGGTTCCTCGCGATGGCCGAGCGGGTGAACGTCGCGGTCCACTACTGGACGATCAACGACGAGGACGAGATGCGGCGGCTCTACCAGCTTGGGGCCCACGGCATCATCACCGACTACCCCGACCGGGCGGTGAAGGTGCTCCGGGAGCTGGGACTGCGCGACTAGGGG
>QGVE01000045.1 GCA_003242675.1 Bacillota bacterium
TCCACGCACCTGCGGTGCGAACGCCGGTACTGCACAAAGAGCGCCAGCTCCACCGCAGCCGCCACCAGGGCCGCCAGTGCGGCGAGCACGATCCCGATGAGTCCCGGCCGCGCCGGCCCGGACGGCGCCGAACCGCGGCTTCCGGACGAAGCCCCGGAGCCGCCGGCCGCGGGCGGGGGCTGCGCCGGACCGGACCGCCCCGGACCCGCCGAACCCTGACCGGGGGCCGCCGGCGCCGCCGCCAGCGACTCGATGCGGTCCGCCGCCGCCCGGATCGCGCCGGCGATGTCGCCCTCGGCCGCCCGGGGGACGAAGGCGTCCATGATGCGGTCAACCGAGTCGGCGAACGCGCGGCCGGTCGCCTCCCGGAAGGCGGCCTGCACCGGGCCATCCTTCCAGACCCGGAAGTCCACCAGCGCCTCCTTCATGGCGATGGTGATCAGCACCGCGTCCCGCGGAACTCCGGCCAGCAGCTCGTCGGCCATCGCCTGGAAGCGGGCCTCGGCGTCGGCCGGCTCCGCCCCGGCGAAGGCCTCTTCCAGGATGATCACCCGGTAGGCAAACCGGCGGCCGGACAGGTCCTCTTCCAGTCGCTCCAGCTCGGCAGCGGTGAAGATCCCGGCCCGGTCGTCCACCACGCCGGACGGGCTCGTGGCCGCCGCTGCCGGCGCCGCGACCCCCAGGAGAAAGGCCATCAGGGAAAGCAGCAGCACAAGCCCGCAATGCAGAGATCGCTTCACCGCGGTCGCCTCCTCGTCCGCAATGCATTCGCCGGGTGCCGCCGATGCACCTGCGCGTCTAAAAGAGCATGCGGCGGGCTCAGGAGGTTCGGCCGACCAAGGCACTGCCAGAGCCAGATGCCGGTCCGGCCCGGGTGCGTTGACTTGGATTCCTCCTGAACGGTACAATAGACCCAGACTTCGCTGAGGAGGGGTCAGCTTTGGCAGTGATTGCGGTGCGCCTCCGCGTCAGGATCCCCATACGCATGTCCCCTCCGGCGCGCCCTCGGTAGCGGTGCCTGGCGGATGTTGATCACGCGGCCGCGGCCCCGGTGGGGCTGCGGCCTTCGCGTTTCTCCGCGCCCTGGCCCGCCCGGGTCCGGGTTGCCCGGGAGCGCGCCGGAGAGTCGGAACCCACTTCGGGAACGGAGGTGGCCGCTGAGATGATGGAACCCGAACGGAGCAGCCGCCGGCCGACGGCCTTCCTGGTGGCGCTGGATCTGCCCGCCGCGCGCCGCGGCGGGTGGACCGCCGACGAGTCGCTGGACGAGCTGGAGCGGCTGGTCGACACGGCCGGCGCCGTGGTCGTCGGCCGTGAGACCCAGAGCCGGCAGGCGCCCGACGTCGCCACCTACATCGGCCGGGGCAAGGCCGAGGAGATCGAGCTCCTCCGCCGGGAGCTGAACTTCGACTTCGTGATCTTCGACGACGAGCTCACCCCGGTGCAGCAGCGCAACCTGGAGAAGATCATCGACTGCCAGGTGCTGGACCGCACCGCGGTGATCCTGGACATCTTCGCGCTGCGGGCCCGCACCCGGGAGGCCAAGGTGCAGGTGGAGCTGGCCCAGCTGGCCTATCGCCTCCCGCGCCTCACCGGGAAGGGCGTCGAGCTCTCCCGCCAGGCCGGATCCGCGGGGACGATCTTCAGCCGCGGCCCGGGCGAGACCAAGCTGGAGGTGGACCGGCGGCGCATCCGCGACCGGATGGCCGCCCTCCGGCGGGAGCTGGCGGAGATCCGGGCGCACCGGGACCGGCTGCGGGCCGAGCGGAAGGAGTCCGGCGTGCCGGTGGTCGCCCTCACCGGCTACACCAACGCGGGCAAGTCGACCCTGCACCGCGCCCTGGCCGGCTCCGACGTCCTGGCCGAGGACCGGCTGTTCGCCACCCTGGACGCCACGACCCGCCGGGTGGAGCCGCCGGACGGCGAGCCCTACCTGCTGGTGGACACCGTCGGCTTCATCCACAAGCTCCCGCACCACCTGGTCGCGGCGTTCCGCTCCACCTTGGAGGAGGTGAACGAGGCCGACCTGCTCCTGCACGTGGTCGACGCCACCCACGCCAAGCGGGCCGAGCAGATGGCAACGGTGCACCGGGTGCTGGAGGAACTGGGGGCGGGCGGGAAGCCGACCCTGGTGGTGTACAACAAGATCGACCTCCTGGACCCGGCGGAGGTGGAGCACCTGCTCCGGGAGACCCCCGGCGCGGTGGCCGTGGCCGCGGCCCGGGGTTGGAACCTGGACGAGCTGCAGGCGGCCATCCAGCAGGCCCTCCGGGAGCGGCGGGCGGTGCTGGAGGTCGTCATCCCCTACGCCAAGTCGGCCTGGCTGGCGTGGGTCCACGAGCGGGGGCGGGTGCTGGCCGAGGAGCACCGGGAGGACGGCACCTTCGTCCGGGTGGAGCTGGAAAAGGGGCTCGCAGCCCGTCTGCGGGCGGCCGTGGCCGAGTAACGCAGGCACAAACTGACCCGGGGCCTCGCAGCCCCGGGTCTGCGCGTCAGCCCGCCGCCTTCAGGGTGAAGCCTTCGTAGCCCTTCTCCGCCACGTCGTCGCAGATCTGCCGGTAGGTGCCCACGCCTCCCACGTAGGGATAGAAGATGCGCGGCTTGCCGGGGATGTTGGCCCCGACGTACCAGGAGTTGGCTTTGGGGTAGAGCGTCTGCTCCGCCACCTCGGTGACGTGCTTCACCCAGTTCTCTTCCGCCTGCTCCTCCGCCTCGATGATCTGCAGGTCCCGCTCCAGCATGTACCGGATGCAGCCGGCGATCCACTCCACGTGCTGCTCGATGGAGACGGGCATGTTGCTGAGCACCGACGGGCTCTGCGGGCCGGTGATCATGAACAGGTTGGGGAAGCCGGCGGTGGCCAGGCCGAGGTAGGTGCGCGGGCCCTCCGCCCACTTCTCCCGGAGCGGGAGGCCGCCCCGGCCGCGAATGTCGATGCGCAGCAGGCTTCCCGTCATGGCGTCGAAGCCGGTGGCGAAGATGAGCGCGTCCAGCTCGTACTCGGCCTCCGCCGTGCGCAGGCCCGTCGGGGTGACGGCCACGATGGGCGCGCGGCGGACGTCCACCAGCGTGACGTTGTCCCGGTTGAACGCCTCGTAGTACCCGTGCTCCAGCGGCGGCCGCTTGGTCCCGAAGGGGTGGTCGTACGGAGCGAGCCGCTCGGCCACCTGCGGGTCCTTCACGATCTCCCGGATCTTCGCCCGGATGAACTCGGCGGCTGCGTCGTTGGACGCCTGGCTGAGGGTGAGGTCGTTGAAGGTGAAGAGGAACCCGAAGCCGCCCTTCTCCCAGGCCTCCTCAAAGATCCGCTGCCGCTCCTCGGGGGAGACCGCCATCGCCGACCGGTCCGGCGGGGTGATGGCGAAGCCGGCCAGGGAGCGGCGCGCGGCCTCCCAGATCTCGTCGTACTTCTCCTTCACCTCCCGCACGAACTCCGGGTCCAGCGGCCGGTTCCGGCCGGGGATCGCGTAGTTGGGGGTGCGCTGGAAGACGTAGACGTGCGCGGCCTCCTTGGCCACCTCCGGCAGCACCTGGATGCCCGTCGCCCCGGTGCCGATCAGCCCCACCCGCTGGCCGGTGAAGTCCACCTTTTCGTGCGGCCAGTGCCCGGTGTGGTACCACTTGCCGCGGAACGAGTCCAGCCCGGGGAACTCCGGGATGTGCGCGGTGGAGAGGCACCCCACGGCCGTGATGAAGAACCGGGCGGTGGTCACCGCGCCGTCGTCCGTGCGGATCTCCCACAGGCCCCTCTCCTCGTCCCAGGCGGCGGCGGTGACCCGCGTGTTGAACTGGATGTCCCGGCGCAGGTCGAACCGGTCCGCCACGTGCTGGAGGTACCGCAGGATCTCCGGCTGGGCGGGGTACCGCTCCGACCACTCCCACTCCTGCAGAAGCTCCTTGGAGAAGGAGTAGCAGTAGACGTGGCTCTCCGAGTCGCAGCGGGCGCCGGGGTACCGGTTCCAGTACCAGGTGCCGCCCACGTCGCCGCCGGCCTCGAACACCCGGGTCGCGAGCCCCAGCTCCCGCAGGCGGTAGAGCATGTAAAGCCCCGAGAACCCGGCGCCCACCACCACGGCGTCGACCTGCCGCATGCTCCCTTCCCCCTTTCCCGCTGCGGGGCGCTACTGCGTGGCGAAGGCCAGGCGCAGCTGGGCCGCGGCGTCCTCCACCGCCTGCCGGCCGGCCGGCAGGACCCCGAGCAGGGTGAAGAAGCCGTGGATCTGGCCCAGGTACCGCTTCAGGGTGACCGTATTGCCGGCCTCCGCCAGCTTCCGGGCGTAGGCCTCGCCCTCGTCCCGCAGCGGGTCATACTCGGCGGTGATGACGAAAGCCGGGGGAAGGTTGGAGGCGTCCGCCACCTGCAGCGGCGAGGCCCGCCAGTCCTTGCCGTCCGCGTCGCTGTTCAGGTAGTGGTTCCAGAACCACCGCATCATTTCGGTGGTCAGGAAGTAATCCGTCCCGTTCTCCTGGTAGGACGGGGTCTCGAAGTTGTGGTCGGTAACCGGGTAGACCAGCACCTGGCAGGCCAGCTGCGGGAAGCCCTTGTCCCGGGCCATGAGCGAGACCACCGCGGCCAGGTTGCCGCCGGCGCTGTCGCCGGCCACCGCGATCCGGCGCGGGTCCCCGCCGATGGCGCGGGCGTTCTCGGCGACCCAGACGGTGGCCGCGTAGCAGTCCTCCGCGGCCGCCGGAAACTTGTGCTCCGGCGCCAGCCGGTAATCCACCGACACCACCACGGCCCCGGCGCGACGGGCGAGCAGCGCGCAGGTGGCGTGCACGGTGTTCGGGCTGCCGATCACCCAGCCGCCCCCGTGGAAGTAGACCACCACCGGGAACGGCCCGGCCCCGGCCGGCGTGTAGATCCGGACCGGGATCTCCCCCGCGGGCCCGGGGATCGTCCGGTCCACGACGCTGGCCACCGGCTCCGCCTCGCCGCCCAGGGCCGCCAGCTGCTCCAGCGTCTGCCTGGCCTCCACCGGCGTGAGCTCGTTGATGGCCGGGCCCCCCGTCTCAGCCAGCTGCTTCAGGAACGCCTCCGCCTCTTTCGCCAGCGGCATGAATCCCCTCTCCTTTCTCCTCCGTCGTCAGGCGCTTGGTGGACACGCCCGGTACATGGATATGGCCTGGCAACCGCGGAAATTCATGGGAACCGCCGGCGACTTTGACCGTTCCGCAGCCCGGACTTATACTTGAACTATGCAACGATCCGGGGAAGGAGCATCCGCGTGAAGACCTACATCGCCCTCGTCCGCCATGGGGTGACCGACTGGAACTACGAAGGCCGCGCCCAGGGACAGGCGGACATCCCGCTCAACGCCGAGGGGGAACGCCAGGCCGAGGCGGTCGCCGCGCGCCTTGCGACCGAGCGGTGGGACGCCGTCTACAGCAGCGACCTGGCCCGCGCCCGGGCCACCGCCGAGGCGATCTGCCGGCGCACCGGCTGCGCGCTGATCACCGACGCGCGGCTCCGGGAGCGCCACATGGGCCCGGCCGAGGGCATGACCGCCGCCGAGCGGGAAGCGCTGTGGCCCGGCCTCCGCCTCAGCGAGATCCCGGGCGTGGAGTCGGACGAGGCGCTCGCCCGGCGCGCGGTGGAGGTCCTGACGGACATCGCCCGCCGCCACCCCGGCCAGCGGATCATCGTCGTCTCCCACGGGGCCATCCTCAACCGGTTCCTGCAGGCGGCGGCGCAGGCGGAGCCGGTGAACTACCGCAACACCGGGATCAGCCCCGTGGTCTGGGACGGCCAGCGGTTCCACCCGGCCGGCGAACACGACTACCGTCACCTGCTGGTCGACGGGGTTGAGTACGACGGCGCGCTGTCCCGGCTGATCCACCATGCCCGCTCGGAAGGGCTGCCCGGCCTTCCGCTGCCGCCCGAGAAGGCCGCGCTCCTCCTGCGCTACTCCTCGGCGGTGGACGCGGCATGGGTCGACGACCGGCTCGTGGGGTACATCCGGGCCTTCACGGACCGGGTCCGGTTCGGCTACATCGACCTGCTCTACACCGCCCCCGGCTACGGCCGCGCGGCCGAGGTGATGCGCCGGCGCATCGCCGAGCGCTACCCGGGGGTGCGCTTCGAGCTGATCACCGGCGCGTTCGCCCGGGCGGGCGAGGCCACCGGCGCCTGAAGCGGTGCGTCCATCCGGGCGGACGAGGCCGCAACGCGCCTGCACAGGAGCGGCGGGCCCCGGGCTCCGGCGGCCGCCCGAACCTGCGCCCGTGCCCTGGCGTCTAACTGCCGGAGCCGGGGCGCCGGAGCGGGCCCAGTGGGCATCCTGCTGACGCGAAGAACCCCGGAGCGCTCCGGGGTTCTTCGGCCTGGAGCCCGCGTTTTCCGTCCCCGGGCGGGCCCGCAGGCGCCCGACGCCTGAGGGACAGGCCGCGCCGGAGCGACTGCCCGCCGGCACCGCAGATCCACATTCACGACACACGAAGGAGGTGGGGCCCCGTGGCGCATCCCACCCGCACCCATCGGCACACTGCACGCTTCTGGATCCGCCGCATCGCCGGAGGGGCGGCCCTGCTCGTCGCCCTCTGGCTGCTCTACTGCGTCGGATCGGCCGCCTACCTCTTCACCAAGCTGCCCGCCTCCGGCCTGCAGCCCGGCAGGCCGTCCATGGTCTACGCCTTCGACGGCAGCGAGATCGGGCCGCTCACCGGCGACGTCTACCGGGTGCCGGTGGACCTGAGCGAGCTGCCGGACTACGTTCCCCAGGCCTTCGTCGCCTCGGAGGACATCCGCTTCTACCAGCATCACGGGGTCGACCTGCGGGGGATCGCCCGCGCGCTGGTGACCAACCTCCGGGCGCGGGGCATCGTCGAGGGCGGGAGCACCATCACCCAGCAGGTGGTGAAGAACACCTTCCTGACCCCGCAACAGAGCCTGACGCGCAAGGTGCAGGAGGCCGTGCTGGCCCTGCTGCTGGAGACCCGGTTGGAGAAGGACGAGATCCTGAGCCTCTACCTGAACCAGCTCTACATGGGCCACGGCACCTACGGCGTCGGGGCCGCGGCCCAGCTCTACTTCAACAAGGACGCCCGCGACCTGACCGTGGGCGAGGCGGCGACCCTGGCGGGCATCGCCCCCGCGCCCGAGCGCCTGAGCCCGCTCCGGGACCCCGAGGCCGCGCGGGTCCGGCGCGACCTCGTGCTCGACCGGATGGTCGTCGCCGGCTACCTCACGCCGGAGGAGGCCGCGGCCGAGAAGGCCGCGCCGCTCCAGGTGGTCCAGGGGGACCTGGACCTGCAGAACCCCTACCCCTGGTACATGGACGCGGTGCGGGCGGAGCTCCTGGAGCGCTACGGCCTGGACGCCCAGGCCGTCGCGCTGATGGGGCTGGAGATCCACACCGGCCTGGATCCGGTCATGCAGGCGGAGGCCGAGAGGCGGCTGGCCGCCCGCATCTTCCCGGCCCACACGCCCGACGGCGTGGAGGCGGCGTTCGCCGCGGTCGATCCCCGCACGGGCGCGATCCGGGCCCTGGTCGGCGGGCGGGAGTACCCGCCGGGCGGCGGGCTGAACCGGGCCACCCACGGCCGCATCTCGCCGGGGTCGGTGCTGAAGCCCGTCCTCGTCTACGCCCCGGCCATCGAGTATGAGGGGCTGACCCCCGACAGCATCATCGTCGACGAGCCCATCGACGTAGGCGGCTGGAGGCCGCAGAACTGGGACCACCAGTTCCGGGGCGAGGTGACGCTGCGGGAGGCGGCCCGCCTCTCGCTCAACATCCCGGCGATCAAGCTGCTGGACGAGGTCGGGGTGGAGCGGGCCAAGGCGTTCGCGGAGCGGCTGGGCATCCGCTTCGCCGAGGCCGACCGCGACCTGACCCTCGCCCTGGGGGCCATGGCCGAGGGGGTGAGCCCCCTGGACATGGCGGGGGCCTACCAGGCCTTTGCCAACGGCGGCGTCTACCGGGAGCCGCACACGATCACCCGGGTGGTCGCGGACGGCCGCGTGCTGCGCGGGCGCGCGCCCGTCTCCCGCCGGGCCATGAGCCCCCGGACGGCGTACCTGGTCACGGACATCCTAAAGACCGTCGTCACCCAGGGGACGGGCACCGGCGCTCACATCGGCCGGCCCATGGCGGGCAAGACCGGCTCGGTGGAGCTGCCCCGGGACCCCGCCTTCGCAGGGCTCTCGGGCAACAGCGCCGCCTGGTTCGTGGGCTACACCCCCGACGTGGCGGCCAGCGTGTGGGTCGGCTATGACCAGATCGACCCCGAGCACTACCTGCCGCCGGACGTGAACGGCTCCACCTACCCGTCGATGCTCTGGCGGCAGATCGTGGGCACGGCCCTGGCAGGACGGCCCGTCCTCGACTTCCCCGGGCCGGACGGCGGCCCGCCCGTGCTGGTGGAGGCGCCGGCCCCCGCGCGGCCGCAGCAGCCGGCCGAACCCGAGCCGCCCGCGGAGCCGGAGCCGCCGGCCCTGCCGCGGGTCACCGGCCTGACCGCCGCGCCGGGCCCGCAGCCCGGATCCGTCAACCTGACGTGGCAGACGGAGGGCGGAAACGTCCCCGCGGAGAACCTCCGGTTCCTCATCCTGCGGTCCACCGCGCCGGACGCCCCCGCGGACGGGGCAGCTCTCGCCGTGGTGGACGCTCCCCCCTTCCTGGACGTGCTGCTTCAGCCCGGCACCTACTACTACCGGGTGGCGGCCGTGGACCTCTCGTCGGGCGCGACGGGCGAACCGTCGGAGCCGATCGCCGTGGAGGTGCGGATCGAGGAGCCCGGCGACGGCGGCGAGCCGGACGAGGGCGGCGAACCGGGGAACGGCGAACCGCCGGACGTGGGCGGCGAACCCGGGGATGACGGCGGAACCGGTGAGCCGGGAGAGGGCGGAGAGCCCGTCGAGGGTGGACCCGGTGAGCCGGGGGATGGCGGAACGCCCGTCGATGGCGGACCCGGGGAGCCCGGGGATGGCGGTGAACCCGGCGGCGGGCCCGGGGATCGCGGCGAACCGGGCGACGGCGGGTCCGGCGGGGAGGAGCGGCCACAGCCGGGCCACGCCGGTACGGGGAACTGATCCGCCGACAGCGTTCCGGCAGCGCCGCCGGCCGCCGGCCCCGGCGGGCCGGCGCGCGAAAGGCCACCGCATCGTGCGGTGGCCTTTTCCTCTTCTTCACTCGCCCGTCCAGTCGTCCAGCATCGCCTTCACCGAGCGGGACATCTCCCGGCTGAAGTCCGAGTCCCACTTCCGCCGCCGGAAGGCGTCGATCCAGCGCGCCAGGTCCGAGGGCTGCAGGCCGTTGCGCCGGGCGATCATCGCGGCTATGTCGCGGGGCTGGTATCGGTTCTCGTGCACGATCTCCTCCACGCGGAACCGGGGCGGCTTGGGCCTGCGCTTCTGCGCCTCCGTCGGGTAGCCGAAGCAGAGCAGGGTCACCGGCACCACGTACCGGGGCAGCCCCAGGAGCTCCTTGTGAAGCTCGTAGTGCTCCAGGATGTCGCCGATGTAGCAGGACCCTACCCCCAGGGCCTCCGCCGCCACCACCGCGTTCTGCGCCGCGATCAGGGCGTCGCAGCAGGCCAGCAGGAAGTCGCCGTAGGAGGGGCGGCGGGTCCCGGGATCCGACGCGGCAAACAGGCCGTACCACCGGCTGTAGTCGGCGCAGAACACGAGCACCATGGGCGCCCGGGCGATGAAGGGCTGGTGGTCGCAGGTCTCCGCCAGGGTCGCCTTCAGGTCCGGATCGGTGACCTCGATGATGGAGTAGAGCGTCATGTTGCCGGCCGAAGGCGCCTGCAGGGCCGCCTCCAGGATGGCCCGGCGCACCTCGGGCTCGATCGGCCGGTCAGCGTACTCCCGCACCGACTTGCGGCTGCGGAGGGACTCCAGGATCGGGTTCACACCGTCTCCCCCCATGCACAGAGAAGGCGGTGCTGCGCACCGCCCGCCCGGCCCCCCTGGGGCCGATCCTGCTCTGTTCGCTGGAGGTGGGTGTGGGATTCGAACCCACGGATAACGGTTTTGCAGACCGCCGCGTTACCCCTTCGCCAACCCACCGGATCTGGTGCGAGGGCCGGGATTCGAACCCGGGACCTCTCGGTTATCAGCCGAGTGCTCTGGCCGACTGAGCTACCCTCGCAAGCGGGCCCCGCTGTGCGAGCGGGGCCGTCCCTCCGCAAGGATTTATCATACCCGATCCGTGGTCACATTACAACCCATGAATTTTCGCCAACCATAACTTTCGCTAAGCGCCGGTCGGCTGCTGCTCGGCGCGCGGCCGCGGCCGGAGCGACAGGGTGACGCCGGCGTAGAGCAGCAGGATGCCCGCCGTCTGCGTGAACGCGAAGATCTGCGAGATGCGCATCAGGCCGGCAGAGGCCCCGCCGAACGCGAAGACGAAGACGCCGGCCGTGATGAGCAGCGCGTAGGCCGCCCGGGTGCGCACAAACGAGAGGATGGCGGCGATGAGGATGATCAGCGAGCCGCCGATGTTCTGCAGCAGGAACGGCAGCTTGATGGCCGCCGTGGGCGCCGACCGGAACGCCTCGCTGGAGACGACGGCGGGACCCGTGCCGCCGGTCAGCAAGGTCGCCGCGACCACCCAGACGGCGGTGAGCACGGCCGCCGCCAGGGCGCCCTTGCCGAACCGCTCGGACAGCAGGTACGCGCTGCCGACGCTGAGGAACGCCACGCAGCCGCTGGCCGTAGACCAGTACAGCCACCAGAGCAGGGCCGGCACCTGGCCGGTGAGCTCGTAGTACAGCTCCGGCAGGGCGGCGCAGGCGATGAGGATCAGGCCGACCCCATACCAGAGCGAGTGCGGCCGCGGCTTCGTGCGGTAGCGCATCAGCAGACGCCCGCCGAGCAGGAGGGATAGGACGATCAGGACCGAGTTCGCGACGGTCATCATCTGCAGGACTCCCCTCTCCCCACAGGCATTTCAGATCCTTGTGTTTTGCATGTTAGCCCTCCGCGGGGGGCGGTGTCAAACCGGCCCTCCCGGTATTTCGCCCGTGCGTACCCGCCCCGGATCCTAGGGCCCTCGCCCGAGGGCCGGGAAGGAAAGGCCCCGACCCGATGCGGGCGGGGCCTGGTCCTGGCCTGGCTTTATGCTGTATCCGTGTCTCCTTCAGTCCGCCTTGTTGATGCGGGCCGGCCCCTTGTCCTCGATCCCGAAGTAGGCGGCGAAGACCGCCCGGGCCGACGGCGACACCCACGAGCCGTGCGCGCCGCCCTCCACGAAGACGGCCACGGCGATCTGCGGGTCGTCGATGGGGGCGAAGGCCACGGTGATCGCGTCCGCGTACGCCTTGCCCGTCTCGGCCGAACCGGTCTTGACGGCCACCGGGATCGGGAAGTCCCGGAACACCCAATACGCGGTGCCCAGCGGGTGCGCGCCGCCCTTGCGCATGCCCTCGATGACCTGCTGCCAGGCCACGTCGGGGGCCTCGACGGTGCCCGCCACCACCGGCTCCCGCTTGAGGATCACCTCGCCGGTGCTGCTCCGGATCTCCTGCACCAGGTAGGGCTGGTACCGCACCCCCCGGTTGGCGATGGTGGAGGCGTACACCGCGAGCTGGAGCGGCGTGACCAGGACGTCGCCCTGGCCGATGGCCACCGAGTAGACGTGGCCCGGCTGCCACCGGTCGCCGTAGGACGCCTGGGTGGGCAGGAGGCCCGGATCCTCAAACGGCAGGTCAATGCCCGTCTTCTGCCCGAAGCCGAACTGCTTCAGGTATTCGGCCAGGGCGTCGATGCCCATCCGGTGGCCGATCTCGTAGAAGTACGGGTTGCACGACTGGGCCAGGGCCATGTCCAGGGCGAGGTGCCCCTGGTCCACAGGATACCAGTTCTTCCGGGTGGGGTCACGGAAGTACGTCGTGCTGCAGTGCACCGTCTCGTACGGGCCGATGGCGCCGGTCGAGACGCCGGCGAGGCCGACGCCCATCTTGTACGTGCTGCCCGGCGCGAAGCCCTGCAGCGACCAGTTGATCAGGGGCGAGCCGGGGATGTTGACGTTCTCCTCGTATTCCTGGGCCGACAGCCCCACCGTCATCGCCTTGATGAAGAGGTTCGGGTCGTAGCTGGGGATCTGGGCCATGGCCAGCACGGCGCCGGTCTTCACGTCCAGGGCCACCAGGGCAGCCCGGATCGGCCGCGCCTCCGGGTCGTTCTGGGCCTCGATCCACTTCAGGTTCGCCGCCAGGGCCTCCTCCGCCGCCTTCTGCACGTCCAGGTCCAGGGTGAGGGTGAGGTCATACCCCGGCTCGGGGTCGACCTCCTCCACCGTCCCGAGCGGCCGCCCCGCCGGGTCGACCGCCTTGACCCGCTTGCCGGTCTTGCCCTGCAGGTAGGACTCATAGGACAGCTCAATGCCATCCTTGCCGACCACGGAGTCCGGATGGTAACCCCTGAAGGCCTCGCTCTCCAGCTGCTCCTCGGAGATCGGCTGCACGTAGCCGATCACGTTGCCGGCCACCTTGCCTTCCGGGTAGCGGCGCACCGACTGGGTGACGATGGTCACCCCGGGAAACTCGTTCTGCCGCTCGATGAACTCGGCCACCGTCTCCTGCGAGAGCCCCGACCGGATCACCAGGTCCTCGGCCTGCCGGCCCCACTTCTGGTGGAGCCGCACGCGCTCCATCACGTACGCGCTGATCTCCTCGGCCAGGGCGGCGTCGCCCTCGGCCAGAAGCTCGCTCAGCTTGGGCAGGATGGCGGCGACGTGCTCCGGATCCTGGTCGTAGAGCAGCGCGGCATAGACCGGCTCGCTGGTCGCCAGCGGCCGGCCGTCCCGGTCGTAGATCGCCCCCCGGGGCGCAAAGATGGGCAGCTCCACGTAGCTCTGGGCGACAGCCCGGCTCGTCCAGGCCGCCGCCTCCACGACGGTCAGACGGTAGAGACGGGCGCCCATCACACCGAGCGCCAGCACTACGGCACCCAGCAGGACGAGCACCCGCTTCTGCTCACTCCGCAACTCCACCGCCTCCCCGCTGGCGCTGGATTAGGGCAGCCACCCCCACGGGTCCACCGGCTCGCCCCACACGAGGACGGTGAAGTGGAGGTGCGGCCCCGTGGAATTGCCCGTGCTTCCGACATAGCCGATGAGCTCGCCCGTCTCCACCCACTCCCCGGGGGAGACGGCGACCTCGCTCAGGTGGGCGTACATCGTCATGATCCCGTCGCCGTGGTCGATCTTCACCGCGTTGCCGTACCCGCCCAGCCAGCCGGCGGTCGTGACGGTGCCGGACGCGACCGCCGCCACCGGAGTGCCGTAGGAGGCGTCGAGGTCGATGCCGTCGTGCAGGTGCCAGACCCCGGTCACGGGGTGCACCCGCCAGCCGAACCAGTCCGAGACGTTCGCTGAGACCGGCCAGATTTCGAAGGTCCCGGTGGCCGCGGGCGTGCGCGAGCCGCCGCGGCTGGCCACCGCCGTGCGCCGGGAGGGCGGCGTGCCGCCGGGGATGAAGAGGATGTCGCCCGGCTGCAGGGCGTCGGCGTTCACGTCCGGGTTGGCGGCGACGATCTCGTCGAAGTCGGCGCTGAACGCATCCGCGATCCCCCACATGGTATCCCCCTCGGCGACGGTGTAGACCAGGGCGTCCATCGTGGGGATGAGCAGCTCCTGCCCGATCTGCAGGATGTCGTCCGCGTACATGTCATTAACGTACAGCAGAGTCTCGGTGGAAACGCCGTAGCGGCGGGCGATGTCCTCGATCGTGTCGCCCTCGACCACGGTGTACTTGATTACCTTCGGCTTGGGCTGTTCTTCCTCCGGCTCCGGCTCGGCCTCCGCGAGCGCCGCCGGAGCCCCCTTCTCAAGCTCGGCAGACTCGGCTTCCGCCGGCGCGGCGGACCCGCTGGATGCCACCTGGTTATCCTGGGATGCGGAATCGTCGGGCCCGGCCTGCTCGGGTGCCTGAGCGGGCACCGCCTGCGGCCGCGCAGCCATCCCCACGCCGCTGGCCAGCAGCGCCGCCAGGGCGGTGGCGAACACACGCCGACGGAATGCAGGTGTCGGGAGGTGCAACCCGCAGCCCTCCTTAAGACAGGTCATCTAGCAGCAACACGTTTAACATTATAGCGGTTGGCGGTTCCGCGCGGTATGGTCGTTCCTTCCAATCTCGGCCCTATTTCCCGTGGATGGGCTGCAGATCGGGCCCCACCAGCGCGGTCCCCACCACCTCGACGGCGATCCGGCCCGCCGACAGCTCGCTGAGCTCCGCCGCGATGCGCTCCCGGTCGGACTCCAGCACGCGGAAGTCGATGACGACGTCCTGGCCGAACGCGGTATGCAGCGTAAGGGCGCCGCGCTGCTGGAGCAGGTGCTGGACCTTGCCCAGCAGCGGGTAGTCCAGCCGGACGCGCAGGTCCACGGCCGGAAGGGCCTCCGTAACACCCGCGGCCTCGACCCCCAGGGCGGCCGCCTGGCTGTAGGCGCGCACGAGCCCGCCGGCCCCGAGCAGGATCCCGCCGAAGTAGCGGGTGACCACGATCGCCGTGTCGGACAGCCCCTGCTTCTCCAGCACCTCGAAGATCGGCCTGCCGGCCGTGCCGCTGGGTTCGCCGTCGTCGGAGAGGCGCTGCACGCTGCCGACGGTGAAGGCGAAGCAGTTGTGCGTCGCGTCGGCGTGCCGCGCGCGGATCTCGTTGATAAAGGCCCATGCCGCCTCTTCCGAGGCGACCGGGGCCACGTGGGCGATGAAGCGCGACTTGCGGATGACGATCTCGGCCTCAGCGCGCCGGGCCACCGTGCGGTACGCCACCGGTTCACCCCTCGCGTCGAGATTGGACACCGTACATTTCGAGGAGTGCCCCCGGCACACCTGCCTCAGACTAAAGTGGCAAGGGGAACAACTGCGGAGGGATGGCCATTGCCGGAAGCCAGTGACGGGTTCGACCTGCTCCGGGGCGGGAAGCTGCTGGAGGACGCGGCGGCGGCGTACGGCCGGCCGCTCGCGCCGGAGGAGTTCTGGTGGCTGGGCGTCGGCCTCGCCGCCGCAACGCTCGCGGAGATGGACGGCCGGGAGTTCGCGGTGCGGCGCATCCAGCACCTGCTGACCCGGCTGGGCAGCGGGGACCCGGACGAGTGGTTCGAGCAGTTCCACAACGAGCTCGCGGCCCTGGACGCCGAGGGGCTCCTCTGGCCGCTCTACGCGCGGGATGACCAGGGGAAGATGGCCCGCACGGAAGCCGCGGTCGCGCCGGGCTTCGACGCCAGATCCGGCTGGGCCCTCGCCCTGGCGCACCTCGCCATCGCCCGGGCGGTGAACCAGGATCAGCCGGAGGCCATCCCCGCCCTGGCGGAGGTCGTCGCCGACCTCGTCGAGGGCGGCCGCCCGGACGCCCATCTGCCGCGGCTCATGGCCGCGCTCGGGCACAGCGGGGAGCCCGCCGGAGAGCCGTGACGCGGGGAAATACGGGCCAGACGCGAAACGAGCCGCGGCGTCCACGGGCGCCGCGGCTCAGCGGTGCTTGCAGGCGTACATTTGCTCGTCCGCGCGGTCGAGGAGCTGCTGGAACTCCGACTGCGGCGCGGTGTCCACGCCGATGTCGAGGATGAGCTTCGGCTGGCCCTCCCCCTGCCGGGCGTTCCACTCGGCCACCCGCTGCTGGATCCGGCTGGCGATCCGCTCCGCCTCGGCCCGGGTGGTGCCGGCGAGCACCACGAGGAACTCGTCGCCGCCGAAGCGCACCACCAGGTCGCCCGAGCACACGCTGCCCTGAATGAGCGCCGCGCACTCCTGCAGAACCCGGTCGCCGGTGAGGTGCCCCCAGCGGTCGTTGATCTCCTTGAACTTCCGCACGTCGATCAAGAGCACCGAGACCTCGCGCGCCTCCGCCAAGGCGTGCTGGGACCACTCGTTCAGATAGTGCCGGTTGTACACGCCGGTCAGCGCGTCGCGCCGCGCCAGCCGCTCCTCCAGCTGGGCGCGGGAGATCGCGTCGGAGACGTGGGTCGCCATGAGCTCCAGCAGCTGCAGGTCGCTGTGCGTGTACTGGTTCACGCCGGGCCGGTCAACCCGCAGCACGCCGTAGAGCCGGCCGTTGGCGATCAGCGGGACCACCAGGATCGACTCGTCCTCCAGCGGCGTGCCGGGCACCTGGACGGCGCGGGGATCCCGGACCGCGTCGTTGGTGAGGATGGGCTGGCGGTGCTTCGCCACCCACCCGGTCAGCCCCTCGCCGACCTTGATCGTCGTGCTCATGAACGCCTCGTGCTCCTCAGGCGAAAGGGGCGGCTCGCTGTACACGTAGTGCGGGCGGAGCACCTGGGCCTCCTCGTCCAGGAGCAGCACCACGCCGGTCCGGCTGGCTGTGGCGCGCACGATGTGGCGCACGGCCGCCTCCATCACGTCCTGCAGCCCGTGCGCCTTCAGGACCGGCAGGAGCTCCATGAGCCGGCGCAGCCGGTCGGCCTGGATCGCCTGCTCCCGGTAGCGCAGATAGATCGCGCGGATCACCCCGACCACCCCGGAGAGGCCGGAGACCAGCAGGAGCAGGGTGCCGGCGTCGGCCCCGCGGATCCAGGCCCCGGCCAGGGCGGCTGCCATGATGCCGAGGTGGGCCCACAGGAACCCCTTGCGGAACAGGCCGGCGATCACCGCCGAGAGCAGGAGGAGCAGGAGCGGGCCGAACATCGGGTCCGGGTCGGCCACAAAGAGGGCCACCGCCAGTCCGTCCAGGGCCAGGAACGCCCAGGGCACCCAGGCCTGGATCGCGTCCACGCGCCAAAAGGCGCTGAAGGTGAGCGCGAAGCCCACCGCAGCGCCGATCCCTGCGCCCCACCAGAGCAGCGGCAACACGGGCGGCCGCCTGGTGAGCAGCCACCCGGCAAAGGCGGCGGCCACGGCAAGCGCCGACAGCACGGCCATGGTGATCCGACCGCTCCAGTGCAGGCTTGTGGCCGGGCTGACGCCGTTCGGCGGCCTGTGACCCATGCCCGCACCTCCGATCCCGCGACCGTCCGTCAACCGTGTTGCTGCCCGGGATTCGCCGCCCAGGTCGGTTTTTCCTGCTCCCGTCAGCGGAGCGCGAGCGCGCAAAAGCCCGGCCCCGTCGCGGGCCGGGCCGCTCACGGCTAGGGCTTGTCGTCGCGCCCGGAAGGGCCGGACTTCGGGCCGTACGGGCCGGGCGGGACGTGGTCCCGGACCAGGGGCACGACCTTGCCGGCCCGCCCGCTGCGCGGGTTCGTCCGGGAGGTGCGGACCCGCCCGTCCAGCAGCTGCTCCAGCCGGTGAACCCGGTACACCAGGTAGAGCAGCGCAGCGAACTGCAGCAGGAGCAGGAACCTCAGCGTCTCCACAGCCCAACGCCTCCCCGCCCCGGATTCCCTCGAGTTCCATCTATTTTAATAGACGCTCAACGCCCCGCTTTTGTTCGCCCTCCGCCCGAGCGGACGGCCGCGCCAGGGCGGCGATCAGGCAGCGGGTGCACTGGCCCGAGCACCCCCGGGGCATGGCGAGAACCTGGCCGCAGCGGAGGCAGCGGGCGTCGCCGGGGGCGTTGGCGTATCCACAGCGGGGACAGGTGAGCGGAGCGCCGCAGGAGGCCGTGGCCATGGTCATCTCTCCCTCTCCTCAGAAGAGGATCCGGTTGAGGAGGCCGCCCAGGAAGATCGCCAGGGCGATGTCCGCCAGCCAGATGGCGGCCCCCTGCCGCCTGCCCCTCTCCTTGAACATGATCATGATCGAGGCGATGCACGGCGTGAACAGCGTGACGGTCAGGACGGCCACCATCGTCTGGTGCGGCGTGAGCGCCAGGTCGAACAGGCCGGCGGCGCCGAAGTCCCGCCGCACGAAGCCCATGACGAACGCCTGGGCCGCCTCCCGGGGCAGCCCCAGCCACCCCTCCGTGATCGGCGCGAGGCCGCTCGCCAGGGCCGCCAGTGCGCCGGTCTGGTCCAGGACGGAGATCAGGAGCGCGCCGATGGCGAAAAAGATCCAGGCCTCGGTGAGGAACCCCTTGGTCTTCAGGTAGGTCTTCTGCAGCACGTTCTGGATGCGGGGGAGCCGGAGCGGCGGCAGGTCGATCAGGAGGTCCGACGACTCGCCCGGCAGGACGCGATGAAGCACGCGGCCGGTCACGCCGTAGACCAGGAGCAGGATCGCGATGAAGGTGGCGAGGTAGGCCGGGCCCAGCGGCGCCAGCATGACGGTGATCACCGCCAGCTGGGCCGAACAGGGGATGGCCAGGGAGAGCAGGAACGTGGCGATCGTCCGCTCCCGCTCCGTGCCCATGAGGCGGGTCGTCACGGTTGCCATGGTCACGCAGCCGAAGCCCAGGATGGTCGGGATGATCGCCCGACCGTTCAGGCCGACGAAGTTCATCAGCCGGTCCACCAGCACGGCGACGCGCGGCAGGTAGCCGGAGTCCTCGGCGAGGGCCAGGAACAGGTAGAAGCCCAGCACCAGCGGCAAGAGGAGCCCCAGCAGGTAGGCGACCGTCATCGTCAGCAGGCCGAACTCGCCCACCAGGATCTGGCCGAGGAAGGAGTCCACCGCGATGAACCGGCCGACCAGGTCGGTCATCCATGGCACGTAGTACTGGCCCATCCACACCTCCTCGGTGACCCCCACCACGTCCTGGGCGATCCATACGCCCAGTACCTGGTACATCGCCAGGAGGAAGGCGGCGAGGAAGAAGAGCCCCCCGACCGGGTGGAGCATCCAGCGGCCGAGCCGCGCCGCCCAGCTCGCGCCGGCCACGGTCTCCGAGACCACCCGTTCCGCGATCTCGTCCGCCCGGCGGCGGCGGGCCCGGTAGACCTCCTCCCGCAGGCCCGGCCCCGGCCGGCCGGGCCGCCGCCCGGCCGCCGGGTCGTCCTCCACCCACCGCACCCCCTCCGCCCCCGCTCCTATACCCATCCTCCGCCCCCCGAAACCAAAGCGAAAATCC
>QGVE01000176.1 GCA_003242675.1 Bacillota bacterium
ATCCAGGTCGCCCCGTGGGTGGTCACCTTCCCGGGCCTGGCGATCATGCTGGCGGTGCTGGGCTTCAACCTGCTGGGCGACGGGCTGCGGGATGTGCTCGACCCGCGGCTCAGGCGGTGAGGACCGAAACGCCGCCTGGGCCGCGGCGTTCGCGTTTTGCGACAGTCATCATGACAAAAGCGGTATGGTGAATGGGCAGGTTGAGTCTATGCAAACTTCGAATACTTGACATGCGACAGACGGGAAAGGAGGCGAGCCGCCATGCTCAACGAGCGGCGTGAGCGGTTGCTCCGGCTGCTTCTCACGGCCTGCCGGCCGCTTCCGTCCGCGGAGATCGGCCGACTCCTCGGCTACCCGGCCCGCTCTGTTCGCTACGACCTGGAGATCCTTTCCGACTGGGTGGCGGACCACGGGGCGAAGCTGGTCAGCACGGCCGGCGTCGGTTACCACCTGGAAGGGGACCTGGCCAAGCTCCGGGAGCACCTGGACCGCCTCATGGCCGGCGGGGCACCCCCGGGCCTGTACATCCCCTCGCCCCGGGAGCGGGTGCGCAGGCTGCTCCTCATGCTGCTCAGCGACGAGGCGCCGCAGCGGCTGGGCGTCCTTGCGGACCGCCTGGGGGTCGGCAAGTCCACGGTGCATACCGACCTGGCGACCGTCGAGTCGTGGGCTTCGCGCCGTGGGCTTGTGCTCGTGCGGAGCCACGCCGGCATCTGCCTGCGCGGGGCCGAGGCGCACTGGCGCCGGGCCATCGTCGACCTCATCGGCGAGCTGGCCGACGAGGCGCAGCTCGCGCTGCTCCTGGAGGAGCACCCCGACGCGGCACCGCTGCAGGCCCTGCTTCGCCCGTTGGTCCCCCATGTGTCTTGGGGGCGGCTGGGCGACCTGCTGCGCGACTTCGGTGTGCCCGAGCTGTCGACATATGTGGCCGTGATGCTCAGCCGCCTGCAGGCTGGGCATACGCTGTCTTTCAGCCCCGGGCACATCTCCCAGGCCCTGGCATCGCCGTGCGGGCGGGAGGCGGAGGCCATCTGCCGGGCGCTGGAGGACCGCTTTGGCGTCCGCATCCCCAGGACCGAGGTGGCGGGGCTCGCCCTGCAGCTCGAGGCGATGCGCACGCTGGCTGCCGCTCCCGAGAAAAGCATCGTCACACCGGCGGACCTGGAGCTGGCCGAGCAGATGGCGATCCTGGTCGAGACCCGGCTGGGGATCGGCCTGCGGCACGACCAGGAGTTCCTGATGGGACTGGCCCTGCACCTGCGGCCGATTGCCGAGCGGCTCCGGCGGGGCGAGGTGGTGGAGAACCCGCTGCTGGACGAGGTGCGGGCCAAGTATCCGGCTGCCTGCCTGGCCGCGCAGGACGTCGGGCGCGCGCTCTCGGCCATCTGGGGCCTGCCGGTGCCCGAGCCGGAAGTGGGCTACCTGGCCATCCACATCGCCGCCGCGCTGGAGCGGGAGAAGCTGCGCCGCCGGCCGGTGCCGCGCGCCCTGATCGTGTGCAGCTCAGGCGTTGGCACCTCCGCGCTCCTTCTGACGCGCATCCGGTCGCTGCTCCCGGAAATTCAGCCGGGCCGGGTGGTTTCGGCCTTCCGGGTGCGGGAGGTGCTCGCGGAGGATCCGCACGATCTCGTGATTGCGACCTGCCGGGTGCCGCCCTGCGGGCTGCCGGTGGTGAGGGTCTCGCCGCTCCTGGGGGATGACGATGTCGCGAGGGTTCGCCGCACTGTTGCCACCCTGCAATCTGAAGCATGGAGAGGTAGACAGCCCGTGCTCAGTGATCTGTTGACTGCCGAGACGATCGCCCTGGACGTGGAGGCGCAGACCTGGGAGGAGGCCATCCGGGCCGGGGGCGACCTGCTGGTGAAGGCGGGGCGCGTGGAGCCGCGGTATGTGGACGCCATGGTGCGGACCGCCCGGGAGTATGGTGCTTACATCGTGCTGGGGCCGGGGTTCGCCCTTCCCCACGCGCGGCCGGACGACGGCGTGCTCCGGCTGGGGATGTCCCTCGTCCGGCTGCGGAATCCCGTGCCCTTCGGGCACCCGGACAACGACCCCGTGCGCCTGGTGGTCTGCCTGGGAGCGATTGACAACGAAACGCACCTGAAAGCCCTGATGGAGCTATCCGAGCTGCTCGGGGACCCGAAGTCGGTGGAGGCGCTCCTGTCGGCCCCGGACGTGGAGGCCGTGCTCCGGCTCATCCGGTCCGTCTCGCCGCCTTCGGCCGAGTCCACCGAAGGGGAGGTGACCTGAGTGGCCGCTCCACAACCGGACGTTGCGCTGCTCACCGAAATGGCGAGGCGCATCCGTTGCCACGTGATCCGCACCGTGCTTCACGTGGGGAGCGGCCACCTGGGCGGCTCCCTGTCGGCTGCGGAGATCCTCAGCGTACTGTATTTTTACAAACTGCGCATCCGGCCGGAGGAGCCGGACTGGCCCCGCCGTGACCGGTTCATCCTCTCCAAGGGGCACGCGGCCCTGGCGCTCTACGCCGCCCTGGCGGAGCGCGGGTTCTTCCCGGTCGAAGAGCTTGCCACCTTTGGCGCTCTGGGATCCCGGCTGCAGGGCCATCCGGACATGCGCCGGACGCCGGGGGTCGACATGTCGACGGGATCGCTCGGCCAGGGGCTCTCGGCCGGCGCCGGCATGGCCCTGGCCGCCCGCATCCGCCGGGAGGACTGGAAGACCTACGTCCTGCTCGGCGACGGGGAGATTCAGGAGGGGCAGGTGTGGGAGGCGGCCATGCTGGCCGGCGAGCTGCGGCTTGCCAACCTGACCGCGATCCTGGACTTCAACCGGCTCTCCCAGACTCGCTCCACCACCACGGTGCACCCGCCCGATCAGCTGGCCGGCCGGTGGCGGGGGTTCGGCTGGGAGGTGCGGGAGGTGGACGGCCACGACGTCGCCGCTCTGGCGGCGGCCCTGGATGCGCCCGCAGAAGGGCGGCCGCTCCTGGTCGTGGCGCACACCGTCAAGGGGCGCGGGGTCTCGTTCATGGAAGGGCGGCCGGAGTGGCACTCGCACCCGCTCACCGCGGAGCAGGCCGAGCGCGCCCTCGCCGAACTGGGGGTGAAGCCATGACGGGGGCCATGCGCGACGCGTACGGCGAGGCCCTGGTGGAGCTGGGAAGCCTCCGGCCCGACGTGGTAGTGCTGGACGCTGACCTGGGCAACTCCATCCGCTGCGACGCCTTTGGCCGGGCCTATCCCGACCGCTACATCCAAGTGGGCATCGCCGAGCAGAACATGGTGGGCGTGGCCGCGGGGCTGGCCGCCTGCGGCCTGGTGCCCGTGGTCAACAGCTTCGCCGCGTTTGCCGTCTGCCGTGCGCTGGATCAGATTCGCGTTTCCGTCTGTCAGACCGGCCTGCCGGTCAAGGTCGTGGGCTCGTACAGCGGGCTGGCGGTCTCCAAGGGTGGCAGCACCCATGCTTCGGTGGAAGATATCGCCATCATGCGCGCCCTGCCGGGCATGACCGTGATCGTGCCGGGGGATGCGGAGGAGGCCGCCCAGGTCACCCGTATGTTGCCGGACATCCCCGGGCCCGTCTACCTGCGGCTTTATCGGAACGCCGTGCCGGACATCGTCCCGCCGGGCTATCGCTTCCAGCCCGGCAAGGCGGTTCTGCTGCGGCCGGGGACCGACGTGGCCATCATCAGCACCGGCACGATGACCGCCCGGGCGCTGGCGGCCGCGGGGCGCCTGGCCGGGCGGGGAATCGCTGCCGCCGTGCTCCACGTGCCTACGGTGAAGCCGCTGGACGACGAGACCGTGGTGGAGGTCGCGGCCCGCTGCCGGGCGGTCGTGACGGCTGAGGAGCACAGCGTGATCGGCGGCCTCGGGGCCGCCGTGGCGGAGTGCCTCGCCGGGAGGCGACCGCTGCCCGTCTACCGGGTCGGCGTGCCGGACCGCTTCGGCGAGTCCGGGCCCGACGAGGCGCTGCTGGCGCACCTGAGCGTGGACGACGCGGCGATCGAGCGGCAGGTGCTCGCCGCCCTCGGAGAACTCGGGGTCTGAGCCCGGCCCGGGCGGCAGAGGCATGGATACGGAACGGAGGTGTTCTTCGGGATGAAGATCCTGGCCGTTTGCGGCATGGGATTGGGCAGTAGCCTGATGCTGCGCATGCAGGTGGAAAGCGCACTGAAGGAGTTGGGGGTGAC
>QGVE01000177.1 GCA_003242675.1 Bacillota bacterium
GTTCCCTCCTGGCCGGCGTGCTGGCCACCGCGCGCGAGTGGGGGATGGACCCCGAAGAGCTGGCCCTGGATCTCCTGTCCCAGGCGCAGCTCGCCCGCGGGCCCGCGCCGGCGGTGTCCCGCGCCATCCTGATCGGGACCTCCCCCGCAGACCTCAGGCGCCTGCAGCGGCAGCTGGAGTCGCAGATCCCCGGGCTGCAGGTGGCGCCGGTCCTGCCGGAGGAGCTGGGACCGGTTCCCCCCACCACCCCCGTCATCGCGACGCTGTTCCACGCACCGGCGCTGCGGGACCGGCAGCCGGTCGTCCTGGCGGACGCGCAGACCCGGGAGGAGCTGGACCGGCTGCGGCACCTGCCCCCGGGTGCGTGCGTCGCGGTGGTGGCGGCGGACCGGGTGCAGGCGGCGCGCATCCAGCAGAGCCTGGAACGGGGCGGGTTCGGCCACCTGGGGCTCCGCGCGGCCACGGACCCCGCCGAGCTCGACGCCCTCCTGGGCGACTCCGCCTGCCTGCTGGCCGCTCCCAGCGGCCTTCACCTGGCGGAGGCTGCCCGGGCCGCGCGGCCGGACCTCCCCTGCATTCGCGAGCCGCTCACGCCGCCGCCGGAGGCCCTGGCCACCCTCCGCCAGGCCCTGGGCGGCGCCCCGGTGCCCCCACGGGTGGCGGTGCGATCCTCCTGGATCTAGCGGACGGCAAAGCCGGGCAGGGTGCACTCCCTGCCCGGCTGGTGTGTGTCCGCAGCTAGCTCAGGTTGTTCTTCAGGCGGGCCACCGTCTCGGCATCGAGCTTCTTGATGACCGCCGCCAGCAGCTTGGCCGCGTTCTCCATGTCGTCCCGGTGAATCAGGCCGGCATGGCTGTGGATGTACCGGGTGGCGAAGCCCACGACCAGCGACGGCACGCCCCGGCCCTGGATGTGGATCCGGCCGGCGTCCGTGCCGCCTCTCGCCATGGCCTGGAACTGGACGGGGATCCCCAGTTCCTCGGCGGTGTCGATGACCAGATCCCGCAGGCCCCGGTGCGGCACCATGGAGGCGTCGTAGACCAGGATCAGCGGGCCCGCCCCGAGCTTGCCCTCGCC
This sequence comes from Bacillota bacterium, assembly GCA_003242675.1. The sequence continues at coordinate 1,078 of QGVE01000177.1, forward strand.
GTGCCCGTCGCTGCCGGGGACGTCGGTGGCCACGCCGACGTCCAGCGCGAAGGCGATGTCCGGCTGGATCGTATTGGCCATCGTCGTCGCCCCGCGCAGGCCGACCTCCTCCTGCACGGTGCCCACCGCGTAGACCTCGTTGGGATGGTCCTGGCCCTTCAGCTCCTCCAGCACCATGATCGCCACGGCGCAGCCGGCCCGGTTGTCCCAAGCCTTGTTCATCAAGATCTTCGGGTTCGGCATCACGTGGAAGTCGCAGTGGGGCACGATCGGATCGCCCGGCCGCACGCCCCACTCCCGCGCCTCCTCCTTGGAGCTGGCGCCGATGTCGATGAACATGTCCTTGATCTGGACGACCTTATTCCGCTCCTCGTCGCTCAGGAGGTGGGGCGGCTTCGAGCCGACGACGCCGATGAGCTCGCCCTTGCGGGTCAGGACCTTCACGCGCTGGGCCAGCATCACCTGGCTCCACCAGCCGCCGACAGGCTGGATCTTCAGGAAACCCTTGTCGGTGATCTCGGTGACCATCCAGCCGACCTCGTCCAGGTGACCGGCCAGCATGATGCGCGGGCCGCCCGCCAGGCCCTTCTTGATGCCGGCGATGGATCCGAGGTTATCGCTGATGATCTCGTCGCACAGCGGCTCCAGGTACTTGCGCATCACCTGTCGCACGGGCTCCTCGAAGCCGGAGATCCCGTTGGCGCTGGTGAGCTCCTCATACATCTTCAGCCTGTGGTCCACCGGTCGGGCCTCCCTCTCCATCGATGAATGTACTTGCCGACTGTTGCTTAATTCCACCGCCCGTCGGCAAACCCCTGCCGACTCCCGAGAGGCAATGGGACTTTGGTCTATTGCCTGGTGGCTTTCCTGCGTCTAATCTGGTCATAAGCAGTACTTTTGGCCTGCCGGAGCATGACGCGAAAGGGGGGCCGCCACCGTGCTGTTGTCCTACCTCCGGGTATACTGCGACATCATCGAAACCCGCAGCTTCTCCAAGGCGGCGGCGCGCAACTTCATCTCCCAGCCCGCCGTCAGCCAGCAGGTGAAGGCGATGGAGGAGCACTTCCAGCAGCGGCTGATCGAGCGATCGCCCCAGGGGATCTACCCCACCGAGGCGGGGCGCATCTTCTACGAGTACGCCCGCGAGATCGTGGACCGCTACCAGGCCCTGGAGCAGCAGATGGCGAACCTCAGCCAGTCCGTCTCCGGCACGATCCGCGTGGCCACCGTCTACTCGGTCGGCCTGCACGACCTGCCTCCATATATCAAGAAGTTCATTCAGACCTACCCCCAGGCCCGGATCCACCTCGAGTACAGCCGCACCAACAAGATTTACGAGGCCGTGCGGCAGAACCAGGTGGACATCGGCATCGTCGCCTATCCCCAGGAGAACCGTCAGATCGGCGTCATTCCCCTCCCCGCCGACGAACTGGTGGTCATCGTCGCCCCGAATCACCCCCTGGCGAAGGCGGGCAAGCCGGTCGCGCTGCAGCAGCTGCATGGCCTCCCGTTCATCGCCTTTGACCCGGACATCCCCACCCGCAAGGCCACCGACCGGGTCCTGCAGGAGCACGGGGTCGACGTGGAGATCGTCCACGAGTTCGACAACGTCGAGACGATCAAGCGGTCAGTGGAGGCGGAGCTGGGCGTCTCCATCATCCCCCGGCGCTGCGCTCGCTGGGAGGTCAGGTCAGGATCGCTGGTCGCGCTGCCCTTCGCCGACATCCGCATCGAGCGGCCGGTGGGCGTCATCTACAAGCGGGGCAAGAACTTCAGCAACACCCTGCAGAAGTTTATCGCCCTCCTGACCGAAGAGCGCGCTCCTGAGGACTGATCCGATCGCACGGGGTGACGGCGAAAGGAAAGGGGCTGATCACCTTCCGGCGGGCTCCGGGCGCAGGCGACGCTCACGGCCGCGTGTGAACGAGCAGGAAACCAGACCCGCGACAGCGGTGCCGCCCGGCTGGGCGGCACCGCTGCAGTCGTATGTATCCAGATGCCTGCGAAGTCATTTATGACGGGGCAGTGAAAAACGCGACGGAGAGACCGTAACCTTCGCCGTCTAACCTCGTTAGTAAGGGCGACAGAAGCAAGACAGAGCGACGCAGCTCGGAGCGGCGTGGAGACGGGAGGGACCATTTGCGATGTTATCGCTGACGGATGAGCAGTTGGTGGAGCGGGCGCAGGAAGGGGATCGCGGCGCGCTGGGCGAGTTGATCAGCCGTTACGAGCAGCGTACCTATAACCTCGCCTACCGTTTGATGGGAAATCACGCCGACGCGTGCGACGCAGCCCAGGAGGCGCTGGTGCGCATCTGCGTAAGGCTTCAGAATTTCCGTGGTGACTCCCAGTTCTCGACCTGGCTCTACCGCGTGGTCACCAACACCTGCCTGGACGAACTGCGGCGGAGGGGCCGGAACCGGTGTACCTCCCTGGACGAGGCCCTGCCGCTGGACGAAGGATCCGTTCCGCGCCAGGCGGCCGACGACGCCGAAGGCCCGGTCGAATACGTGGAGCGCCACGAGGTGCAGGCCGCGGTGCACCGGGCGATCAGCCGGCTGCCCTACGACTACCGCGTCGTCGTCATCCTGCGCGACCTCCACAACCTGAGCTATCAGGAGATCGCCGCCGTCCTCGGGACCACGCTCGGCACCATCAAGTCGCGGCTGCACCGGGCGCGCCAGGCCCTCCGGGACATCATCGAGGACACGGAGGCGCACCGGCTCGACATCGCCTGATCACCGAAACTTTTGTTCGGATGATTCTTTCCGAAAAGTAACCCCCCGTTCGCTGTTCGTAAGGCGAACGGCCGCGGTATGATGAAAGTGCAAGGGGCGCAGGGGATGACAGAAGGATCTGCGGATCCAGAATCGGGACCCGGCACAGTACCTCTCGCCCCTTTGGGTGCCCGGGATGTGTAGACAGGGACGAAGCGAACAGAAGAGCAGAGCAGAGAACCGGGCACCGCAACCCCCTGAAGGCGACAGCCTCCAGGGGGTTGTTCGCGCGTCGGCGTCTTCAGCCTGTGCGCCGC
>QGVE01000046.1 GCA_003242675.1 Bacillota bacterium
GGGCGAGCGCTTTCCGGGCCGCCTGGGGTGCCCGGTTCTCTCCCCGCCCCCGCCTTGGCTGGAGGAGCGGGGCTGACCCGGCCGGGCCGCCTCAGGGCTCGGCCAGGCGCACGCCGATGATGGCCGGGAGGCGCTCCGGGGTCTGCAGCACCTCCTCCAGGGGCATCGCCGGCGCGTCGATCAGGTCCGCCATCCAGACGCCCTTCAGCCGCTCCAGCGCGCCCTCGGCGATGGCCCGGGCCTTCCAGACCGTCTCCAACTGCTCGGGCAGCTGGAAGAGGTGGAACTGGCGCAGCCGCCGCTCGGCCTGCTCGCCCGCCGCGAGCACCGGCTCCACCTCGGCCGCCAGCCGCTGGCCGGGCGGCTCCAGGTCGCCGGAGGCCTCCCGCAGGTCCGCGATCGCCTGCAGGCGGAGCTGGCGCACGAAGCCGAAGAACGGCAGTCCGCCGCGGAAGGGCAGGGCCCACGTGGCCCACCACAGGACGGGCAGCGCGACGATGAAGGGGATCGACCAGGGAACGGAGGGCAGCCAGAGGGCGTTGAGCGGCGCCGCGGCCATCAGCAGGAGGTTGAGGGCGCCCCAGCCCACCGCCCAGGCAAACGCCTGCGCGTGCCGCTCGCGAAGAGCCCGGGCGGCCAGGTTCAGCGCCCGGAGCCGGCTCTCCGCGGCCCGCTCGGCCGCCTCGGTCACGGCGCGCACCGCGGCGGGCAGCCGGACCAGCCGGTTCTCCAGCTCCACCGTCTCCCGCTGGAGCCTCAGGGCGTCCAGGGCGTCCGCCTCCGCCCCCCGGGTCAGGGGGGTCTGGGGGCCGCTCAGCCGCACCAGGGCTTCCGAGGCGAGGGCGCGCGCCTGGGCGGGGTCTTTCGGAAGGGTGAGCTGGGCGCGGATCAGGGCGTGCACCCCCAGGGCCCAGGCCGTGAGGGCGGCGGCGTCGGCGCCTTCGCAGCTGTGGAGCCGGAACAGCGCGGACTCGCACTCCTTCAGGGCGCTCACGTAGTGCGAGCGGCAGCGGATGGCGTCCAGCGCCGCGGCCGCCCGCTGGCAGTGGCCGCGCACGGCCAGGAGGTGCCCCAGGGCCAGCGTGATGTCCTCCCGGTGTGCGGGTTCCTGGTTCAGCCGGGCCGACAGCTCCTCGACGTCGATCATCTCCCCGGCGACCGGCCGGCCGGTCCACGGAGCCGCGAAGAGCCCGTCGGCGGTGCGCGGGGCAAACGGCTCGCGCGGGAAGGTCGTCCGGCTCCTCCGGCGGGGCGGGCCGCCGGAGAGGAGATGGCGGGCCGGCAGCCGAAGGTCTAATGCGCAGCCGCAGGCACGGGGGGGAGGATTCCGTGGACGAACCCTATCTGGAGCGCCCGGACACGCGGGCCGAGCGGTACCTGGTGGGCGCGCTGCTGGCGGCCGTCTGCCTCGCCGCCGGCTGGCTCATCGCGCGCCTCCGCGCGACCCCGGGCGCGGCCCACCCGCTGGAGTTCACCGGTCTCTTCCTGCTGGCGGGCCTCGCCGGGTACCTCCTCTTCGCCGGCTGGGAGTTGCTGACGGTGCGCTACGCGCTCGGGGAGCAGGCGTTCCGGGCCGCGCAGGGCCGTCGGGTGGCGGAGCTGGACCTCACGCAGCCCGTCCGGCTGCACCGCTGGCTCGGGCGCTGGGAGGGAGGGGGCTCGGCGGCCGCAGAGCTCGGGGTTCCCGACGTGGAGTGGTTCCCGCCCTTCGCGCTCGTGCGCACGGCGTGCTGGGTCGTGGTGGGGCACGACCCGGCCGGCCGGCGCCGCGCGGTGGCGATCCGGCCCTCGCCGCAGCTTCTGGCCCGCCTGCGGGAGTGGGCGCAGCCGAAGTGGGGGGAGGAAAGTGGCGCGGCTCTTGACCGCTGAACTGGTGCTGCTGGCGCTGACCGCCGTCTTCGCGGCCGCCGGGGCCCCTCTGCTCTCCGGCCGGCCGCCCGCGTGGCCCCTGCTCAGCGTCGGCTTTCTGATGGCCCTGGCGTTCTCCGCCCTGTACGCCCTGGCGAACCTGGCGGCGCGCCGGCTGCCCCAGCCGGTCCTGCTGGCCGCCGGCCTGCTGGCCCTGCTCGCGGTGCTGCTCGGCTCGGGCGGCGGGGGGCGGGCGGTCGCGGGCCTGTCCGATGCCCTCGCCCTGGCGGCGGGGCTCGCCCTGCTGGCCCTGGGGCGCGCCCTGCGGCGCGGCGCGGGGGCGAGCCTGTGGGCCTACGCGGCGCCCCTGGCGGCGGTGCGCTATGTGCTGGTGCCCCTGGCGGGCTCAGGCGACCTCGTGCGGGCCCTGGCGGTGCAGAGCGGGGCGTTCTACCTTTTCCTGCGAGGCCTGGTGCGCCTCGCCTTCCCCACCGCGGCCGAGGGGGACCCGGCCGCCGGATCCCGGCTTCGCCACCCGGTGCCGGACCGGGTCGTTGGCCTGGTGGAGGCGACTGCCCGGCGCCGGGCCCTGCCCTACGCCACCTTGGCGGACGGGAGCCGGGACGAGGAGGCGATCGCCGTGCGCTGCCGGCCGGCGGAGGCCGCAGAGCTGGCGGAGCGGCTGCGCGCGGCCCTGCAAGGGCAGCCCGTGGCGGTGACCCGGGGCGTGCAGGTGGGCGACGAGGTCGAGCTGGTCATCCGGATGGTGCGGGACCGCATTCCGTAAAATCGGTCCCGGGCCCTGCTGGACAGGGCCCGGGATTGATTTATGATGAAGAGGTCGGACCGTGGAGCGCCCGAATCCGGGGATTGCATCTTTATTCATCTAGAGTTATGATTATGCAACAAGAACAGGGGCGGAGGCCTGAGCGATGACGATACGCGTGGGAATCGCCGGAGCCACGGGCTATACCGGCGTGGAACTGATCCGGCTGCTGGCCCTGCATCCCGAGGCCGAGGTGGTGGTGGCCGGCACGGAGAGCTACCAGGGGCAGCCCCTGGCCGGGGTCTACCCGCACCTGCGGGGGCGTGTGGAATTGGTCGGCCGGGAAGCGTCGCCCGAGGCCCTGGCGGGGTGCGACGTGGTCTTCACCGCGCTGCCCCACGGGGTGACGATGGCCCTGGCGCCGGCGGTTTTGGCCGCGGGCGCGCGGCTCATCGACCTCGGGGCGGACTTCCGGCTGCGGGATCCGGCCGCCTACGAGCAGTGGTACGGCAAGGCGCACGCGGCCCCGGGGCTGACCGCCGAGGCGGTCTACGGCCTGCCGGAGCTGTACCGGGAGCAGATCCGGGGCGCGCGGCTGGTGGCCAACCCCGGCTGCTACCCCACGGCCTGCGCCCTGGCGGCGGCGCCGCTCCTGAAGGCCGGCGTCGTGGAGACGAAAGGGATCATCTTCGACGCCAAGTCCGGCGTCTCCGGCGCCGGGCGGGGCGTGAGCCTCGGCGTTCACTTCTCGGAGGTCAACGAGAACTTCAAGGCCTACAACATCGCGGGGACCCACCGGCACACGCCGGAGATCGAGCAGACCCTCGCCGACCTCGCCGGCGAGCCGGTGGTGATCAGCTTCACGCCGCACCTCGCCCCCATGACCCGGGGGATCCTCGCCACCGGGTACTTCACCTTGAAGGCGGCGTATACCACCGAGCAGCTGGTGGACCTGTTCCGGGAGTTCTACGCCGGGGAGCCCTTCGTGCGGGTCCGGCCGGCGGGCGAGCTGCCCACCACCAAGCAGGTCTGGGGCTCCAACTACTGCGACATCGGCCTGCAGGTGGACCCGCGCACGGGGCGGGTACTGGTCATCAGCGTCATCGACAACCTGGTGAAGGGCGCGGCGGGCCAGGCGATCCAGAACATGAACCTGCTCTTCGGCCTGCCCGAGACCACGGGACTGCTGCAGGCCCCGCCGGTCTATCCCTGAGCCGGTCACCTCCCGATCGACCTGTCCAGGAGGGATCACATGCACTTTCGAAAGGCCGTCATGGCCGACATCCCGGCGGCTCACGAGCTCATCAACGGCTACGCGGCGCAGGGGCTCATGCTCCGGCGGCCGCTCCTCATGCTGTACGAATCGGTGCGCGACTTCACGGTGGCGGTGGACGACGACGGCCAGGTGGTGGGCGTGGCCGCGCTGCACATCATGTGGCGGGACCTGGCCGAGATCCGGTCCCTGGCGGTGCGGCCCGGCCTCACCGGGCGGGGGATCGGCCGCGGCCTGGTCGAGCACCTGCTGGAGGAGGCCCGGGGCCTCGGGCTGAAGCGGATCTTCGCCCTCACCTATCAGCCGGGGTTCTTCGCCAAGTGCGGGTTCGAGGTCGTCCCGAAGGAGAGCCTGCCGCAGAAGGTCTGGAAGGAATGCGTGTACTGCGACAAGTTCCACAACTGCGATGAGATCGCGATGATGCGGCTCCTCGTGCCGCCGGAGGAGATCGAGGAGGAGTCCTGGGAGATCCCGCTGGTGGCGCGGCCGAACTGGGTGCAGGGGTGACGGCGGACATGGAGTTCGTGTCAGGCGGCGTAACGGCGCCCGCGGGGTTTGTGGCCGCCGGCGTGTGCGCGGACATCCGGGGCAAGGGCGACGGGAAGAAGGACGTGGCCCTGCTGGCCTCCCGGGTCCCCTGCGCGGCCGCAGGGGTCTACACCACCAACCGGGTCAAGGCGGCGCCGGTGCTGCTCACCCAGGAGCGGACCGCGTCCGGCCGGCTCCAGGCCGTCGTGGCCAACTCGGGCAACGCCAACGCCTGCACGGGCGAGCGGGGCCTGAAGGACGCGGCCGAGATGGCGCGGCTGGCCGCGGAGGCCCTGGGCATCGCGCCGGAGCTGGTGGGGGTGGCCTCCACGGGCGTGATCGGCGTGCCGCTGCCCATGGACCGGGTGGCGGCGGGCATCGCCGCCGCGGCGGCCGCGCTCTCCCCGGAGGGCGGCGGCGACGCGGCGGAGGCGATCATGACCACCGACACCTTCCCCAAGCAGGTCGCCGTGCGGCTGGATGTCGGCGGCGCCGCGGTGACCATCGGCGCGATGGCCAAGGGCTCCGGCATGATCCACCCCAACATGGCGACCATGCTGGGCTTCGTCACCACCGACGCCGCCGTGGACGCGGCTGCCCTGCAGGCGGCCCTGCGCGCGGCGACGGACCGCTCCTTCAACATGATCACGGTCGACGGCGACACCTCGACCAACGACATGGTCGTCGTGCTCGCCAATGGCCTGGCGGGAAATCCGCCGATCACCCCGGACAGCGCCCACTACCCGGCGTTTGCGGAGGCGCTCACCGCCGTGCTCATCCACCTGGCGAAGGAGATCGCGCGGGACGGCGAGGGCGCGACCAAGCTGATCGAGGTGCGGGTCAGGGGGGCCCGGAGCCTGGAGGAGGCCCGCAAGGCGGCCCGCGCCGTGTGCGGCTCCAGCCTGGTCAAGGCCGCGGTGTTCGGCGCGGACGCCAACTGGGGGCGGGTGCTGGCCGCCCTGGGCTACTCGGGGGCGCAGTTCGACCCGGACAGGGTGGACCTCTGGCTGGGCGACGTGCAGCTCATGCGCGCCGGGGAGCCGCTGGCCTTTGACGAGGAGGCCGCCGCCCGGCTCCTCCGGGAGAAAGAGGTCGTCTTCACCGCCGACCTGCACGCCGGCGAGGCGGAGGCGACCGCCTGGGGCTGCGACCTCACCTACGACTACGTGCGGATCAACGGGAGCTACCGGACCTGAGCGTGCGCCGTCCCCGGGAGGGCGGCCTTCCGAAAAAAAGACTGGCCCCGGGGCCGGTACCCCCGGGGTCCTCTTGTGCGCACAGGTGAGCCGACTACCCGCCGCCGCGCATGGCCCGCAGCCGCAGCCCCCGGGCTGCGTGCGCCACCGCGTCGGGGTCGCCGGTGAGGGTGACCACGACCCGCGGCCACACCGCGCCGAACGCCCGGTGCTCGCCGGGCTCCAGCCGGGCCGTCCAGCCGGGTCCGGAGACCGACCCGTCCGGAAGGACGGTTCCGCCCAGGCTCGCCAGGTATTCCCGAATCTGTTCCAGCGTAGAACCCCGCAGGTCCAGGATCATCGGCCTACCCCCCTGCCGGTGGTGGGCGGGACCCTCGTGCCAGGATCGACGCCAAGCCAAAGGAGTGCATGACCGCGCAACGAATTCGACGCGCACAGCGGGCGCCCCTTTGTCTACAATCGGGTAATGGCCTGGCCTACCGGGATCTATACTTTCTATCTATGTAACACCTAACCCTAGCAGGAAGGGATACCCCCAGGCCGAAATAATACAGAATCGGCGAAGCGGGGGGTGGAAGCGTGAGGAAGCGTCAGAAAGCGTACGCCCTCATTGTGGAAAACGGCCGCCTGCTGCTGGTCCGGTATTACTACCCCGACGAGGACGCCTGGTACTGGAACTTCCCCGGCGGCACGCTGGAGCCGGGTGAGACGCTCGAGCAGGCCTTAAAGCGCGAGCTCATGGAAGAGTGCTCGGTCGAGGTGGAGGTGGGCCCCATGGTCCTGAAGGACGCTCCGCCCGGCCGGGATTACGAGCGCTACTTCTTCCGCTGCCGCATCAAGAAGGGGCGGCCGCAGGTCGGCAGCGACCCGGCGACCAACGACTCCATCGGGGCGCTGGAGTGGGTCGACCTGACCGACCCGGACCGCTGCGGCGGCTGGGGGCGCCGGAACCTGCCGCAGGTGGCCCGGGTGCTGGGCTTTGAGCCGCGCCGGCGGAGGCGGCTTCCGCCGCCGGTCCCCCGCCGGGTGCTGCAGAAGTAGCGACAGAGCCGACGACAGGGGAGGGGGACAGGCTTCCCGATGCAGGCTGTGGGCGCCAGACCGTGGCAGCGGTGGATTGTGGCCGGCCTGGCCCTGCTGATGGTCCTGCTGCACTACTTCCGGTGGCTGGCGGGCGGGAGAGAAGTCGGGCTCGATCAGATCGCGGGCTACTTTCGGCTCCTGTCGACCATGGTGGTCGTCACCTTGCTGGGGGCGTGGCACTCCCGTCCCACGATGCTGACGGGCCCCGTGCTCCGCGTGGCCCGTGGGTTCGGCTGGGAGGCGATTCCGCTGGCCGCCGCCGAGGTGAAGCCGCTGAAGACCGGCTGGCACATCCGCTGGGATGACGGGAAGGCCGTGAGGCGCCTCTCGCTGGTCACCCCGCCGGAGTTCCAGGAGGCCGTCATGCGGGCCGCCGAGCAGGCGAAAGGGGCTCCGGCCGGGCAAGCGCCCCGCACGGTCCGGGAGGCGATGCTGGCCGTGCCGGCGATGGAGCGGTCGGCGGCCTGGGGCCGTGTGGCGGTTTACCTCGCCCTGCTGGCCGTTCTGCCGCTGCTCAGCATGTGGCTCGATCACCCGGGGTTCCTGTTCGGGGTTCCGGTGCTCATCGGGCTTCAGGACCGCATCTTCGCCGGCACGACCGTCGTGCTCAGCGACCGGACCCTCTGGTTCCTCGGCGCCCAGGGCCCGGTCTACCAGATTCCGCTGGACCGTGTGCGTTCCGTGGAGCCGCTCGGGAGGAGCCAGGTGCTGCTGCGGGTGGACGACCCCCGGTACCCGGTGCTGAAGCTGGCCCGGCAGAGCGAGGGGGTCGACGCCCTGGTGCAGCTGCGGAAGGCCCTGGCGGGCGAGCCCCTGTTCGATCCGGCGCCGGCCGTCGCCAGGTCTTCCCCTGCCGCATCGGCGGGCGGTGACCTGCAGGGGGAGGGGGAGCGGGTGAGCCGCCTCCGCTGTTCCCTCTGCGGGAAGCCTGTGCCGGGGAACCCGGAGGCCGGGGGCATACATATCTGCGAACGGTGCCAGCACCGGGCCCGCTATGAGGCGCAGGAGGCGGGCCACGGGCTGCAGGGAAGGGAGCCGCTTCCCATGTGAGGGCGGCTCCCCTTGAATATGCATACAGTCTGATGTATAATCATGCAAATCCACCGCAGGAGGCGGGTTCCGTGGACCAGCAGGCCTTGGACAAGGCGGCGGTGCTGGCGGAGGCGCTGCCGTACATCCGGGAGTTTTCGGGCAAGACGGTGGTCATCAAGTACGGCGGGGCGGCGATGGCCGCCGCCGACCTGAAGGCCGCCGTCATGCAGGACATCGCCCTGATGAAGTACGTGGGCATGCACCCGATTGTCGTGCACGGCGGCGGGCCCGAGGTGTCCGAGATGGCCCGGCGGATGGGCATCGAGCCCCGGTTCGTCGACGGGCTGCGGGTGACCGACGCGGCGACGATGGAGATCGCACAGATGGTGCTGATCGGCAAGACCAACCGGGAGATCGTGACCCAGCTCTGCGCCCAGGGCGTAAAGGCGGTGGGCCTCTCCGGCCAGGACGCGGGCCTGATCCGCGCCGTGCGGCACGTGCACCGCTCGGCCGGGACGGGTGAGACGGTGGACCTGGGCTTCGTGGGCGACGTCGCCGCGGTGGACACCGGGGTGCTCACGGCGCTCACCGCTGCCGGCTTCGTGCCGGTGATCGCCCCCATCGGCGTGGGGCCCGGGGGGCAGGCCTACAACATCAACGCGGACACGGTCGCCGGCGCGATTGCCGCCGCCCTGAAGGCGGAGAAGCTGGTGCTGCTCACCGACGTCGAGGGCGTGCGGGCGGACAAGGACGACCCCACCAGCCTGGTCAGCCGGGTGACGGCGCAGGAGGTGCGGGCCTGGATCGCGCGCGGCAGGGTGCAGGGCGGGATGATCCCCAAGCTCCAGTGCTGCCTCACGGCCCTGGAGGCCGGCGTCAACCGGGTCCACATCATCGACGGGCGGGTGCCCCACAGCCTGCTCCTGGAGATCTTCACCGACGAGGGCGTCGGCACCATGGTGGTCAAGTAGGGGAGGGCATGGCGATGGCGGAGCTGACCGGATCGAAGAGCGCGGCCCTGATGGCGCGGGCGGACGCGCACCTCATGCAGACTTACGGGCGCTACCCGATCGCCCTGGTCCGGGGCGAGGGGGTGCGCTGCTGGGACGCCGACGGCAAGGAGTACCTGGACTTCCTCGGCGGCATCGCCGTCAACGTGCTCGGCCACGCCCACCCGGCCGTGGTGTCGGCGATCGCCGGGCAGGCGGCCCGGCTCATCCACTGTTCCAACCTGTACTACAGCGAGCCCATGGCCGAGCTGGCCGAGCTGCTCACCCGGCACGGCGGGCTCGACCGGGTGTTCTTCTGCAACTCCGGCGCCGAGGCCAACGAGGGCGCGATCAAGCTGGCCCGCAAGTACCAGTGGCGCAAGGGGCTCCGGGACAAGAACCGCATCGTCTCGCTGACCCACTCCTTCCACGGCCGCACCCTGGCGACGGTGACGGCCACGGCCAAGCCGGCGATCCAGGAGGGGTTCGGCCCGCTGCCGGAGGGCTTCGACTACGTGGAGGCCGGGGACGTCGCGGCGCTCCGGGCGGCGGTGACGGAGCGGACGGCCGCGGTGATCGTGGAGCCGGTGCAGGGCGAGGGGGGCGTGCGGCCGCTCAGCCGGGAGTTCCTGGAGGCGGCCCGGGCGATCTGCGACGAGCGCGGCGCCCTGCTGATCTTCGACGAGATCCAGTGCGGCATGGGCCGGGTGGGGCGGCTCTTCGCCTACCAGGCCTTCGGGGTGAAGCCCGACATCCTCACCCTGGCCAAGGGGCTGGGCGGCGGCGTGCCCATCGGGGCCGTGTGCGCGACGGAGGAGGCCGCGAAGGGCTTCGCGCCGGGGGACCACGGCTCCACCTTCGGCGGAAACCCGCTGGCGTGCGCGGCCGCCCTGGCGACGGTGAAGACGCTCCTGGCGGAGGACCTGCCCGCCCGGGCCGCGGCGATGGGCGAGTACCTGCTGTCCGGGCTCCGGCGGCTGCAGGTGAAGCACCCCGCCCTGGTGAAGGAGGTCCGGGGCATGGGGCTGATGCTCGGCATCGAGCTCACCCGGCCGGCCCGGCCGGTGCTGGAGAAATGCCACGAGCTGGGGCTCCTGGTCAACGTCACGGCGGAGACCGTCGTGCGGCTCCTGCCGCCCTACATCATCACCGAGGCCGACGCCGACCGGGCCCTGGAGATCCTCGACCAGGCGCTGGCGGCGGCTTACTAAAGACGAGAAGCGGTGCACTCGGGGGACCTGCGGGCCTGTCCGCAGGCCCCCTTTGTTCTCCCCGCCTGGCGAAGAAGGGCGGCGCCGAGTAAGCGGCTCCAGACCTTCGGGCACGAGGAGGGGCAGCATGACGGAGCCCGCCTTGGATAGAATGATAAAGGCCCGGTGGGGAGACAATGGGCCGGCGGCCGCCGTTGTCTCGCTGCGTCGCGGGGTAGGGCGAAGCGCATGCTACCTACCCCTTACAAGTAGAGGGATAGGAGTTTCAGTATGAGCACGAGGAGTTGTAGCCAGAGGCACAACTCTTCAAGTGTGCGCATACCTCCCCCCTTTCCGTTCAACAAGGCGGCCGCCATCAAGAAACACGAGGGGACCTGCGGGATGGTTCGCAGGTCCCCTTGTGGCGCTCCGCGCGGCCGGCGCTACTCCTCTGCCTCCGGCTTCTCCGCCGCGGCGGCGGTTACCGGCTCGGGCTCCTTCTCCCTGGCCTCGGCCTGGATCTCCTTGACCTTGCCGTCGAGGCCGGGGATCTGCCGCATCAGCTCCTGGATGGAGATGCCGGTCAGCCCCTCCAGCACGGTGGGGGCGGTCGCCACCAGCTTGGCGATGTCGGTCATGAACTTGTTGATGCCCACCTCGGCGCCGTCGCCCTGGGAGAGGATCGTGATCCGGTCGATGCGCGAGAGCGGCTCGGCGGCGGCCCGCATGAGTTCGGGCAGCACCGGCAGGAGCTTGTCGAGGATGGCCGCCTGGCCGTACTCCTTGTACGCCTCGGCCTTCATGCGCATGGCCTCGGCCTCTGCCCGGCCCTTGGCCAGGATGACCTCGGCCTCGGCCAGACCCTTCTGCCGGACGACGTCGGCCTCGGCCTCGCCGGAGAGCCGGATCGCCCGGGCCTGGCCCTCGGCCTCGATCTCCAGCCTGCGGGCCTGCGCCTGCGCCAGGGCCTCCTGCTTCTGCCGCTCGATCTCGGCCGGCTTCAGCACGGTCGCGATGAGCTCCTTCTCGCGCCGCAGGATCTCGGCCTCCTGGACCTTCACCTGCTCCTGGCGCTCGACCTGCTGCACGCGGACCTGCTCGGCGACGACCTTCTGCTGGATGATGTTGGCCTCGATGTCGTAGGCCTTGTCGGCCTGGGCCTGCGCCCGCTTGACCTCGGCCTCGAAGGCCGCCCGCTTCAGGTCCAGGTCGCGCTGGGCCTCGGCCTGCTTGGCCAGCGAGGCGGACTGGGCGAGCACCGTCTCCTGCTCCGCCATCGCCTTGGCGATGGCCGCCTCCCGCATGGCCTCGGCCCGCTTGATCTCGGTGTCGCGCAGGGCCTCGGCCGCCGCGATCTCGGCCGCCCGCTTGATCCGCTCGGTGTCCGGCCGGCCCATGTTGTTGATGTAGTCGTTCTTGTCCTTGATCTCCTTGACCGTGAAGGAGATGACCTCCAGGCCCATCTTCGCCATGTCGTCGGCGACGTTGGCCCGCATGCGGTCGGCCACCATCTCGGGCTCCTTCACGATCTGCTCCACGGTCAGCTGGCCGATGATGCCCCGGAGGTGGCCCTCCATGACCAGCTTCAGGATCTCGTGCTGCTCCTTCGTGGACTTGGAGAGGAACTGCTCGGCCGCGGTCAGGATCGACTCGGTGTCGGACTTCACCTTGATCTGGGCCACCGCCTCCACGGTGACGGCGACGCCCTGCACGGTGTAGAAGTCCTGCTGCGGGACGACGTCAAAGGACATGAGCTCCAGGGAGAGCTCCTGCGCCGACTGGATCAGCGGCCAGACCACCAGGCCGCCGCCCTTGGTGACGCGCGGGCCCCCGAAGCCGTAGACGATGAGTGCCCGGTTGGGCGGCACCTTGCGGTACATGGAGGCCAGAAGGCCCAGCAGGAGCAGGATGCCCAGCACCGTGAGGCCGGCGATGATCAGCGGACCCATTCCAATCTCATACCCCCTTGTCGTTTTCCGCCTTTATGAACTCGCGCCACGGTTGGACGTAGGCGATGCCCCGCTCGTAGCGCAGGATCACGACCTCCTCGCCCTTCGGGATCGGCCGCCCGTCCACCGAACGGGCCGCCGACACCGTGCGGGTCTGGTTCAGCGTGTAGACCACCTCGCCGGTGCCCCCCGGGCGGATCGGCACGGTGAGCCGGCCGACGATGCCGGTGTAGCGGGTGGGCGGCAGCGGTCGCTCGCCGCGGATGAGGAAGCGCTGGAACCGGTAGACCACCCAGCCGGTGGCGAGGGCCCCCGCGGCCGCCCCGGCCAGGGCCACCGGGGCGAGCGGCGGGCCGTAGGCGGCGGTGAGGTACCCGAAGCCGCCGAAGCCCATCAGGGCCCCGACCAGGGTCTGGAAGTTGATCGGCGAGAGCGCCGCCGCCTTGCCGATGGTCCCGTCGTGGTGGTGCGCGGTCAGGTCCGCTCCGCCGGAGAGGTCGCCGGCCGCGGCCAGGTCGCCGCCCAGGTCTGCGCCCCCGTCCAGGCTGAGGTCTCCCCCGTGCGACAGGTCGCCGCCGTGGGAGAGGTCGCCGGCCTTACCCCCCAGGTCGAGGGCGCCGAGGACGACCGACACCAGCGTCAGCCCGAAGCCAACGTAGAAAGTATAAAGGAATAGCGACGTCATGGGGACACACCTCCAGAGCCGGAAGCGGTTCCGCCTATATGACCCGCCGGACGCCCCGTTTGGTTCTGAAATCAGGCACTTTCACGGAATTACTTTCGCAGCCGCCCGGCGATCTCTTCGAGCTGCAGGATGTGGTGGATGGCATGGCCTCCCTGCTGCCGGAGCAGGACGCGCACGCTGGCCGTGTAGCCGCTGGGCCAGGTGACGGTGCGGTCCAGGGCGTCGGGCAGGTGGGAGAGGGCCTCCAGCACCCAGGCCCGGGAGGCGGCGAACAGGGCAAGGGCCGGCTCCACCGCCCGCCGGTGGCAGAGGAGGCCGCGCATCCACGCGTCGCTGTCCCACACGGTGGTCGCGATGCGGGTGCCCGGCAGCGCGAGCGCGATGCGCAGGACGTGGAAGGTCTCGGCGTCGGAATCCACGATGTGGTGGACGATCTGCCGGGCCGTCCACTTTCCCGGGGCGCGCGGGACGTCCAGCCCGGCCTCGCCCAGGCGCTCGCAGACGGCGGCCAGACGGGCCGGCCCGGTGCGGTAAAGCTCCAGGATCTGCTCGTCGGTGACCGGAAGCTCCTCCCAAAACGCCAGCACGTAGCCCTCGGGGTCCGGCAGCAGCATCTGCCGGTACCCGGGATAGGGGACCGCGGGCCCCTCGGGCGCGAGGCCGGCCGCGCGCAGCTCGCCCGCCAGCGCGGGGAGGTCCCGCCGGTGCAGGTACACCCACGCGCCCGGGCCGGCCGGCGGCGCCGCCCAGCCGGGGGGCGGGTCGGTCCCGGCCCGCTGCAGCACCAGGGTTTCGCCTTCGGGCGCGGTCACGCGCACGGTATCGGGACCGACGGGATCGGCGCGGAAGCCGGGCAGCCGGCCGTAAAATTCCTGCGCGCGGCGCAGATCCCGCACCGGCAGCACGGCCTGGGGAGGCCGGCTGTGTTGCTCGGTCATCGCTCATCACCTCGCTGTTCCCTTCGCCTGCCGCCGGGCAGCTCCTGCCCATGGTCCGGGCGCTCAAAGGGCATACTGGGGAATGGGGTTTCGGTCAAAGGACTATTGCAGTCCCGTGCGATCTGTTATACTGTTAACTGGAATGATTCTCACTGCACGGGGGTGAGCGCCATGGCCGAGAGCGGGATCGCGGAGCAGCGCCGGGACGATCCGTTCACCGCGGGCCTGCGCGCCGCGGGGCTGAAGGTCACGGCGCAGCGCGCGGCCATCTGTGCGGCGCTGGCGGGCATGGCGGGGAAGAAGCACCCCACCGTGCAGGAGATCTTCGAGGCCGCCCGGCAGCATCACCCCGGCGTCAGCCTGGCCACGGTCTACAACACGCTGACGGTCCTGAAGGAGCGGGGCCTGGTCTACGAGCTGGGGCCCGACGCAGCCGGCGCCGTGCACTACGAGCTGGACGTCGATACCCACGTCAACGTCATCTGCATCCGCTGCAAGCAGGTGATCGACCTGCACCACATCTCCACCGGCCTCGAGGAAATGGTCCAGGCCGAGACCGGCTACCAGCTGGTCGGCGCCCAGATGCTGTATTACGGCATCTGCCCGAGCTGCGCCCGAAGCGGCGCTGCCGACTGATTCACCGCCTGAGGCCCATCCCCTTCCGCCGCGGCTTTGGCCGCGGCGGTTTTTTTTTGCGCGCGCCGCGCAAACCCCCTTGCCAGCGGCGCGGTCCTAAGTTAGAATGGTTCTAGCTTAGAACGGTTCTAAAGTTGGAGGTGGCGCAGTGGTCGTGCGACGTACGGCCCTGATGGATGAAGAGCTGCGGCCGCTGGTGCGGGCGACGGTGCTGAGCGGCCTCTTCCTGGCGACCGGCTGGCTGTGGGAGCGGCTGGCGCCGGGCCTGGCGAGCTGGGCGGCCGTCTGTTACGCGGCCGCGTACGTCGCAGGCGGCTACCTGCGGGTGCGGGACGGGCTGGCTGCGCTGCGGCAGGGCAGCCTGAACATCGACATGCTGATGGTCCTCGGCGCCGCGGGCGCGGCGGTCCTGGGCCGCTGGAGCGAGGGCGCCGTCCTGATCTTCCTGTTCGCGCTGTCCAACGCCCTGGAGGAGTTCGCCTCCGGCCGCACCCGGCGGGCGATCGAGGCCCTGGTCACGCTCCGGCCGGAGCAGGCCCTGGTGCGGTCGGCGGACGGCCGGGAGCGGCTGGTGCCCCTCGAGGAAGTGCGGGTGGGCGACCTGGTCGTCGTCCGGCCCGGGGAGCGGCTGGGCGTGGACGGCGTCGTGGTGGAGGGCCGGTCCGCCATCGACCAGGCGGCCATCACCGGCGAGTCGGTGCCGGTGGCCAAGGAGCCCGGTGCGCCGGTCTACGCCGGGACCGTGAACACCACCGGCACGCTGCTCATCCGGGTGACGAAGCCTTCGACCGACTCGACCCTGGCGCGGATCATCCGGCTGGTGGAGGAGGCGCAGGAGCACAAGGCCCGCGCCCAGCGGATCGTGGACTGGATCGACCGCTACTATACGCTGATCGTGGTCGCCGTGGCCCTGCTGACGTGGACGGTCCCGCCGCTGGCCGCCGGGTGGGCCTGGTCGGACAGCTTCTACCTCGCCATGCAGCTGCTCGTGGTCATGTCCCCGTGCGCGCTGGTGATCGCCACGCCGGCCGCGCTGCTCTCCGGCATCGCCGCCGGCGCCCGGCAGGGCGTCCTCTTCAAGGGCGGCGCCCACCTGGAGCGGGCGGGAACCGTGCGGGTGGTCGCCTTCGACAAGACCGGCACGCTGACGGAGGGCCGGCCGGAGCTCACCGCCGTCATCCCGGCCGGGGGGGTGTCGGAGGCCGAGCTCCTGCGGCTGGCCGGGTCGGCGGAGCTGCGCTCCGGCCACCCGGTGGGTCAGGCCGTCGCCGCTGCGGCCCGCCTGCGGCTCGGCGAGCTGCCGCAGCCCGCGCAGGCGGAGGAGCAGCCGGGGCTGGGCGTCTCCGCTGAGGTGGAGGGCCGGCGCGTGCTGGTGGGCGGCCGGCGCCTGGTGGAGCCGTTCGCGGACGAGTGGATGCTGCGGACGGCGGAGCGGCTGGAGGAGCGCGGAGAGACCGCGGTGCTGGTGGTCGCCGACGGCCGGCCCCTGGGCGTGCTGGGCGTCGCAGACCGGGTCCGGCCCCAGGCCCGGGCGGTCGTTGCCGCCCTGCGGGCGCAGGGGATCGAGCGGGTCGTGATGCTCACCGGCGACAACGAGCGGGTGGCGGCCGCCGTGGCCGCGGAGACCGGCGTGGACGAGTTCCGCGCGAGCCTCCTGCCGGGCGACAAGCTGCAGATCATCGAGGAGCTGGAGCGGCGCTACGGCCCCGTGGCGATGGTCGGCGACGGCGTCAACGACGCGCCCGCCCTGGCCCGGGCCAGCCTCGGCGTGGCGATGGGCGGCGCCGGAAACGACGCGGCCCTGGAGAGCGCGGACGTGGTGCTGATGTCCGACGACCTCGCCCGCCTGACGGACGTCTTCCGGCTGGGCCGGCTGGCCCGGCGGGTCGTCGGCCAGAACCTGGCCTTCGCCGCAGGCGTCATCGTCGTGCTGGCGGCGCTCAGCCTGGCGGGCAGCCTCACCCTCCCGCTGGCGGTGGTGGGGCACGAGGGCTCGACGATCCTCGTGGCGACCAACGGCCTCCGGCTCCTGCTGGCAGGCCGGCGTGCCGCCCTGCCGGCGCCGGTGCCGGGCCTGCAGCCCGCGGCCCGGGGCACGCGGACCGAGCCGGCGGCGTAGCCAGGGGCCGTGGGCCCGCGGGCGGGCGACGGCCAGAGGAACAAACGATGCAGAAACGGCGATCGGGAGGCGCAGCAAGGGGCGCCTCCCGAGATTTTTCATCCCTATTGCATACTTATTCATTCACGGGTATAATCATGCATCAAGAGACCCGGGGAGCCGGGCAAGGACGAGGAGGCTCCGACAAATGGCGAAGAAGAAGTGCGTGCTGGCCTACTCTGGCGGGCTGGACACCTCGGTGGCGATCCACTGGATCAAGGAGAACTACGACGCCGACGTCGTGGCCCTGGCGGTGGACCTGGGGGCCAACGACAAGGACCTGGACTTCATCCGGCAGAAGGCGCTCTCCATCGGCGCCGTGAAGAGCTACGTGTACGACGCCCGGAAGGAGTTCGCCTACGACTTCATCCTGCCGACGCTCCAGGCCAACGCCTGCTACGAGTCCAAGTACTACCTCTCGGCGGCGCTCTCCCGGCCGCTGATCGCCAAGCTGCTGGTGAAGGTCGCCGAGGAGGAGGGGGCCGACTTTGTCGCCCACGGCTGCACGGGCAAGGGGAACGACCAGGTGCGGTTCGAGGTCTCCGTCGCGGCCCTGAACCCGAACCTGCAGGTGCTGGCGCCGGTGCGCGAGTGGGCGTGGAGCCGGGAGGAGGAGATCGAGTACGCCCAGAAGCACGGCATCCCCGTCCCGGTGGGCAAGGAGAACCCGTTCTCCATCGACGTGAACCTCTGGGGCCGCTCCTGCGAGGCCGGTGTGCTGGAGGACCCGTGGGTCGAGCCGCCGGAGGAGGCCTTTGCGTGGACCGTGAACCCCGAGGACGCGCCGGACGAGCCCGAGTACGTGGAGATCGGCTTTGAGCAGGGGGTGCCGGTCTCGCTGAACGGCGAGCCCCTCGACCTGGTGACGCTGATCGAGCGGCTGCACGCCATCGCAGGCCGCCACGGGGTGGGCCGCATCGACCACGTGGAGAACCGGCTGGTCGGCATCAAGTCCCGGGAGGTCTACGAGATGCCGGCGGCGGTGGTGCTGACCCTGGCCCACAAGGACCTGGAGACCATCACCCTGCCCCGGGAGCTGCACCACTTCAAGCTGGGGCTGGAGCAGCAGTACGCCGAGCTGGTCTACTACGGCCTCTGGTTCCACCCGCTGAAGGAGTGCCTGGACGCGTTCATCAAGAAGTCGCAGGAGACCGTGACCGGCAAGGTGCGGGTGAAGCTGTACAAGGGCTCCGCCGTCTGCGTGGGCCGCACCTCGCCCTACACCCTCTACTCCTACGACCTCGCCACCTACGACAAGGCCGACAAGTTCGACCACAAGGCGGCCAAGGGGTTCATCGACATCTTCGGCCTGCCGACCAAGGTGTACGCCGCCGTGCAGAAGAGCAAGGCGTAGCATTTGCGAAAAGACGGCCGCGCCGCCCCTCGCCGGGGCGGCGCCGGTGTTTTCCAGGGGAGGAAAGCGGCGCCCCGAAGCGAACATGAGAGCGGAAAAGTCTGACGGGGGGTGGCGCCGATGGCCAGGGTATACTACCGGCTGATCCTGACCGTGCTCTGCGCCCTGGCGGCCTACGTCACCCCGGCCTACACCTTGAAGTTCCCGTATCACCTGCCCTACTTCGGCGGCGGGCTGGTCGCGGCCCTCCTGGCCTGGTCCTTTCTCCGGATGGCCATCCTGCTGGAGCCCGAGGTCAAGCCCGGCATCCAGTTCATCGTCGGTGCCGGGTTCGCCGTCGTCTCCTGGGCCCACATCTCAATGGTCGCCGTGCTCATCATCCTTCCGCAGGTGATCCGGGCCGGCCGGCTGCTGGACACGTTCGACCCCATCTGGATCCTGGGCGGCTTATCGCCGCTCTGCGTGCCGGCGGCGGCGGTCGCCCTCCGCCTCCTGGGCCGGCCGTTTCTGCCTTCCCTCGCGTCCGCCCTCTTCCGGTTCTCGGTGCCCCTGGGCTTCCTCAGCCTCATCCCCCGCTGGCTGCACCTGCCCAAGCAGTTCCGCTGGCTGTTCCTCTTCACCGGGGTGATGTTCCTGGTGCTGGACGGGCTGGGGTA
>QGVE01000178.1 GCA_003242675.1 Bacillota bacterium
CCGCGCCGTGCCGCAGAAGCTGCTCGTGAGTCCCCTCTTCCACCAGCCTGCCGCCCTCCAGCACCAGCACCCGGTCGGCCAGGCGGCAGACGCCCATGCGGTGCGACACCATCACGACCAGGGCCTCCCGCGTGGCAGCGAGGACCCGCTCGTAAACCTCCACCTCTGTGCGCGGGTCGAGCGCGGAGGTGGGTTCGTCCAGGACCAGCAGCGAGGCCGGCCGCGCCAGGGCCCGCGCGATCGCCACCGCCTGCCACTGGCCCAGCGAGAGCTCCCGACCGTTCCAGAGGCGGCCAAGCTGCGTGTTCAGGCCGTCCGGCAGGTTGGCCATGTGCCGCTCCAGCCCGGACTGGCGCAGCACCGCCTCGATCGCGACGGGCCGCTCGGGCAGCAGCAGGTTCTCCGCCAGCGTCAGCTCATACCGCTCAAAGTCTTGAAAAATGGCGCTGCAGTGCCGCCACCGTTCCGAGGGTGGAATGGCGCGGGCGTCCCGTCCGTTGATGAGGATGCGCCCTTGGGTCGGTTCGTACAGGCCCAGGAGCAGGGCCACCAGGGTGGACTTCCCGGCGCCGTTGGGTCCCACCAGCGCCACCCGCTCGCCGGCCCGCAGGGTGAAGGTGAGCTCGCGCAGGGCGGGGCGGGCCGCACCGGGGTACGTGAAGGAGACCCCCTCGAACCGGATCTCGCGCACGGGCGCGCGCAGCTCGACCTCCGCCGCCGGCCGGGTCTCCCGGGACGGCCACTCCTGGTGCAGGAAGGCGTACAGGAAGCCGACCTCCAGCAGGTGGCGGTGCAGGTTGCCCAGCGCCATCACCAGCCGCTGGCTCTGGGAGCCGCTCCGGTAAAGGACCTCCGCGCCTGCCACGAGCCCGCCCAGGCTGACCAGCCCGGCGGAAACCCCATGAATCGCCTGCCACAGGGACCAGAGGGTGGCGGCGACGGCGCCGAAGTTGGCGGCGAAGAAGAGCGCCTGGTGGCGGTTGATGTGGCGCAGCCGCTCCCGCCGGAGCCGGACGGAGAGCCGCTGCCACTGGTCCCGCAGCTCGGGGCCGAGGCGGAAGAGCCAGAGCTCGTGCCGGTAGCCGGGGTCGCTCAGAACCTTGCCGATGTAGGCCAGCCGCCTGTGGCCGGGCGTCTGCTCCCGGACCAGCTCGGTGTAGTGGGCGCCGGCGACGAGGCGCTGCACCACCGAGGGAAGCGCCCCGATCAGGAAGGCGACCGGCAGCGACCAGTGAACCGATCCGCTGTAGGCCAGGTAGGCCGCAAAGGTGATGACCTGCTCCACGGCACTGCTAAGCTGGTCGAGCGCCTGAGCCAGATGCGGAATCGCCCGCTGGGCCCGCTCCAACCGGTCGTGAAACTCCGGGTGCTCGTGGATCTCCAGGCGCAGGCTTCCGACCCGGGTCAGCACCTGGTCCCGCAGGCTGAAGCTCGCGCGGTAGCTGAGCCGGGCCCTGAGCAGGCCCTGGGCAACCCCGGCGCCGTGGGAAACGGCCAGAGCGCTGCCGATCAGCAGCAGCGGGAAAAGGAGGGCCGGTCCCGTCGCCCCGCCCTGCCAGAGCGCATCCAGCAGCCGCTGCAGGCCCCAGAGTTCGATCCCGCGCACGCCCGCCCCCGCAACCTGCGCCAGCAACAGGAGGACGACGGTGCCCGGAGCGGCCCGCAACAACTGCCGCCAGTACCAGCGCTGGATCTGCCAGACGCCGGGGTTCGGGTTCATGGCGTGATCACCAGGTTGGTGAACTCCGCGCGCAGCCTCTCCTCTACCTGCTGGTGGACCACCTGGTCACCGCGGAACACCGCGCGGGAGCAGCCGAGCCCCACCAGCCGTCCATAGTCCGGCAGATAGCAGGAATCCTCGCCGGGGCCGGTCACCACCAGCCGCCAGGGCCGGCCGTCCGCCTGCGGCCCGTTGAGGGCGACCACGGTCAGGTCCCGCCCCTCCGCCGCGAAGCCGTCCATGGCCACGCCGGACCCGGTCACCCGGATCCGCTGCCGATCCAGAATCTGCCCGATCTCCCTCTGCCGCGCGGGGTGGCCGTAGAGGATGGCAGGCGACGCATGCCAGGCCGAATTGGCCTCCCACTCGGACCGGGTGACCACTTCCACCCGGTACCGGCCCCAGGAGCGGGCCAGCTTCTCGTACAGGTCAGGACGGCCCCGCCACTCGTCGGGAACGACAACGCGCATGCCGTACGCCCAGAGCGGCAGCAGGGCGCAGCTGATGAGGTCGGGCATCTTCGGCTTGGGGGCCTCGGCCAGGCCGGTCAGCCGGGGCAGGTCGTCGCGGAAGCGGGCCACCATCCCGGGGATCACGGCGCGGAGCGGTAGACCCTCCAGCCAGGGACCCTTCATGTAGCGATCCATCTCCTCCTGGAACCAGGAGATGAGGGGGAAGCCCAGCGCCACGGCCAGCAGGGCAAACGTGTCGCGCCCCACCCCCTGCTGCAGGAACAGGCCGTACCGGAGCCCGAGGTTCAGGTGGTGAAGGAAAACCGCCTGCAGGCTGCCCCGGGCGAAAGGCGGCAGCGCCGCGAGCAGGCGCCCGGCCGCCCGGGGCGGCTCGGCCAGCGCATCGGCCACGCCCGTCCCCACCCGCCGAAAGTATTCCCGGGCAGCATAGTGCCACCCGCCCCGCTGGAGCCAGAGCCGGGTGATGCCGTACTCCTGCGGGTCCCGCTCGAGGGGGAAACCGAAGAACATGAAGACCTCGGTCCCCCCCTCTCCGGGAACCGCCGCCCCGTGCCGGCCGTCCATGGGCAGGGGCAGGAAGAGCGACGGATAGATGTGGAAGGTCACCGGAACCGGCTCCCGGCAGAGCCGGCTCACCTCGTCAGCCGGGGCGAGCCCTTCCACCAGGGGCCGAAGCCGTTCGGCAGCCTGCGCCCGGCAGGGGTCGGTGAGGCGCGCCCACTCGGGCCCTAGCCGCTCCTCCAGTTCCGCCAGGGCGCGGGCCAGCATCTGCCCATGGGGCGTCGCCTGCGGACTCCCGGTCATGGCGTGCACCAGAGCCTTGATCACCTGATCCCGGGTCAGCGACTCCTGGAGGCGCGCGATGAGCCGCAGGGCGGAATGATCGCCCACCGTGCGGAGCAGTTCGAGCGCCGGGGCCAGCTCGGGGTTGGCCACTGCCGCAGCCCCGTCCGGCGACAGGGTCGCCCAGGCAGCGGCCAGCAGCTCGACCCGGTCGAAGATGGCCTGCACCCGGGAGCTGCTCTGGGTCGCCATCATGCCGTTTCCCTCCTTTGCGCTCCTTTCTTCCGGGCGAAGAACTCCCGGTTCAGGGCGATGTATGCGAGCCACTGCTCCGGCACGGCCTCCTCCGGGAAGATGGCAGCCACGGGGCAGGCCAGGTCGCACGATCCGCAGTTGATGCACAGGTCCGGGTCGATGTAGTACTGCGGCTCGCCCTCGGCGGTCTGGATCGCGTTCACCGGACAGTGCTCCACGCACTTGGCGTACTTGTGGCCGACGCAGGGCTCCGTTATGACCCAGGCCAATCCGCTCCCTCCTCTCCCTCCTCCTGCCGGATGAGCGCCTTTTCCCGGAGAAACGCAATAAATTGGATCACGTCCGAGGTCACCTGCTCCACCGACGGCACCTGGTACTGGGCGACGATCGCGTCGATGATCTCCTGCACCGAGGTGTGGCCGTTCAGCCGGTTCCAGATGAAGTCGGCCAGGCCGTTGAACCGGTAGAGCTGGCCGTTGGGGGCCATCACGATCAGGCCTTCGGGGGTCCGCTCGGCAAAGGCCTCCTCGTGTTGTACCGGGCAGAACTCCAGCATCTTCACGACACTACCCTCCTGTCTGAGCCATGCGGGCCTCGTGCTGTTTGTAGGCAAGCCACATGTGCCGGCGGAGCGAGCGGCGCAGCGAGGGGCAATCCGGATCGTAGGTGCCGTAGAGATTGCCGGTCATCGCCATCTGGTGGGCGCGGCAGCCGCCGCCGCAGACGTACCGGAAAGTGCATGCCTGGCACCCCGGCAGGTTATCCGGGTTCACGCCCAACATCGCCTTCAGCACCTCCGACGTCTCCCAGATCTCCCGTAGCGGCTTCTCCCGGAT